>NZ_JBFULV010000197.1:0-4902 GCF_054049715.1 Rhizobacter sp. P5_C2
GGCCCGCTGCGCCCGACCGAGCGCAGCGGCGCCGGCGAGGTCTGGTCCCACGGCAGCACGCGCGCATCGCCGCTGCGACCGGCCAGGCCCATCGCCTGCGCGCTGGTCAGCCACTCTTCGGCGAACTCGGCGATCTCCATCAGCAGCGTCTCGAACTCCGGCCGCGAGGTCTTCAGGATGTGGTTCTGCGCCAGCCAGCGCAGCACCTCGCGCCCGGTGACGCCCATGCGCTGGCGCGGCGAGGTCACCAGTCGCTCGTTGAAGTAGCGGATCAGCACTTCCTCGACCACGTCCCAGGCGTTGTCGGCGCCGAACAGGCGCTTCACGTCGTCGGAGTTGAGGATCTTGAACGACTCCTCCAGCAGCTGCATCACCTCGACGCGCAGCACGTTCAGGTGGCCGAACGACAGCCACTTCAGGTTGTTGCGCAGGTCCAGGCCGGAGCGCCGCACGATCGCGATCGAGCCGAAGCTCGGGTCGAACGCGCGCTCGCGGATCACGTCCGAGATGCGCTTGTCGCGCCAGAACAGCGTGACCTGGTGGACGAAGTGCGTGAAGAGCTTGTGGAAGTCGACGTTCGGCCGCGAGCCGGCCGGCCCGGGGCCGCCGCCGTAACCGAAGATGCGCCGGTACGCGCCCAGCCGGTCGCGCTGCGTGTAGCGCAGCACCTCGCGGCGGTCGAACTGGTAGAGCGCGTAGGCGCCCGGCCCGCCCGACAGCCGCACCGCGCCGGCGCGGAACAGCTCCTGCAGCTTCTGCACGACGCGGAACACGCCGATCTTCTCGTGCTGGTACAGGTAGTAGACGTCGCCCACCGCGATGATGCGCTCGGAGGTGATGGTCTCGTCGTAGGGCTCGACGCCTTGCGGCATGCGGGTCTGCCCGAGCGAGGTCGCGGCCTGCGGGCCGATGCCGGCCAGCTCGGCCAGGCCCTTGTCGGGCGGCGCCGGCGCCTTGCCGTCGGCGTCGATCACCGATTGCAGCATCGCGTCGATCTGCTGCGTCAGCGCATCGCCCAGCTGCGGGTTCGAGATCAGCTCGCCGGCCAGCTTGCTCGTCACGGTGTTGCGCAACGCGGCGATGCGGTCGTACAGCCCTTGATAGTCACTTTCGGTAGCCATGGATCGGACTCCTTGGTCACGCGCGAGGCGTGGGATGCGTCAGGGCTTCGCGGCGGGACGGACCTGCAGGCTCTGGTCGTCATAGCGCAGGTCGACGGTCAGCGTCCGCTCGGGGTCGCCGTCCAGCACGCCGGCGTAGCTGAAGATCAGCTGGCCGACGTCGCCATCCTTCGCTTCGTCGGTCGAGACGAGCGTCAGCTCCTGCGTTCCACCGGCGGATTCGAGGTCGATGTCGTCGTGCTCGGTCTCGCCTCCCTCGAAGGTGAAGCTCGGCACTCCGCGCGGGTTGACCAGCAGCACCGACACCGTCAGGTCGACGTTGCCGAGGTTGAGCAGCTCGACATCCTCGCTGTCGTCGCCGCTGCTGGTGCCTTCGAAGACCAGCTTGCGCGGGACGGCGATCAGGTCCGGCCGGCCGGTCGCGATCTGCAGCGCAGCGGCCGCCGGCTCCGCGATGAACTCGTGCTTCAACGGGGCCGCCAGGTCGACCAGCGCCGTCAGCTCGCGCTTCAGCGACTGCAGCGAACGCCGCACGCGCTCGCTGCGGAAACCCGCCGGCAACCCGTGCTGCGTCGGCTGCGTCAGCAGGTCGGCCGCCAGCAGCTGCAGCTGCCGCGCGATCGGCAGCAGGCTGTTGCCGATGCCGAACTTGCCGCCGTCCTGCACATAGCTCGGCGCCTCGCTGGTGACGAAGTTCTGGATCCAGTTGAAGAAGTCCTCGGCATACATCGGCTCGCCGACGGCCGGGCTGAAGTGGATCGCGATCGTCTGGCGTTCGGCCGCGCCGATGAACACCGAGTCGAGCGTGAAGCGCACCTCGTCGATCGACTCGGCGATGACCGAGAGCTGCCGCGACAGCGGCACCAGCTGCGTGCCGAGGAAGGGATGGGCCGCGCCCAGCCCGAAGAAGTCGCGGCTGTTCAGCCAGCTCTGGGCCAGCGAGCCCACGTAGTCGGCCAGGATGCGGAAGTTGGTCTGGTCCTGTTCGTCCTCGATGGTGTTGACGAAGTTCTTCTGTTGCGTGAGCCCGAGCTGGTCGCGCAACTGGCCCAGCGTGCCGCCGAGCAGGTCGGGCTCGGTGATGACGAGCCGGCCGCCCTCCTCGTAGTGGGCGGGCGAGGTCGCGAGCAGCAGGTTGAAGTAGCCCTCGACGCGCGTGCGGCTCGGGCCGCCGGCCATGGCGAGTTCGCGGACCAGCTCGTTGAGCTGGGTGCGCAGCACCGCCTTCAGCGCGTCGATGTTCTCGCGATCGGCCTCGGGGTCGAGCGGGTACAGCCCGTCGAGCAGCGGCAGCGACTGCGAGAGCGCCTCTTGCGCCCGGTGGTAGAGGCTCGCCTGCGCACCGCTGATGCCGCCGGCCAGGTCGGTCTGCAGCGCGTAGGTGCGCGGCTTCCAGCGCCAGGTGGTGACGCCGTCCCGCTCGCTGCTCGCGAACGACGCGTCGAGCGCCCCGTTGAAGCCCTTCGGGTCGTCGTCGCGCAGCTTCCAGCCCAGCACGTCGCGCAGCGTCTGCGACACCAGCTCGAGCGGATTGGCCGAGGCGCCGCCGCCGGCCGGCATGCCGGGCGTGGCGCGCCCGCCGATCTCCTCGGTCAGCAGCGCGTAGCTGACGGAGTCCTGCACGGCGCGCGTGCTGCGCTCCTGCAGGTCCTGGGGCAGCAGCAGCCGCACCACCTGGTCGCTCTTGCTGCGCAGCATCTGCTGGCTGATGCGCACCGTCACGCGGCTGCCGGCCAGTTCGCCGCGCGGCTGCAGCGTCAGCGCGCGCGTCGCCTCGACGAAGCCCGCCGGCACGTCGAAGGGCACCGGGCGCTGGTACTCGTCGAACAGCGAGACGAGGCTGCCGTAGTCCTTCTGCTTCAGCAGGTCGGGCGGCGGGTCGCTGTCGAACACCAGGGTCACGCCCTGCACATGTGCATGGCACTCGGTCGTCACAACGTTCATGGTCGTTTTCCTCGTCGATTCAGGACGCCACCGGCAGCCCGATGCGTTGCCCGGTCACCGTGTTCTGCACCGTCACGCCGCCGCCGCGCTCGACCAGTTCCTGCCAGCACGTCAGCAGCGCATCGGCCACCTCGTCGGCGAGCGCGGTGCACTGCACCAGCTCCTCGCGCACGACACCCACCCAGTCGGCCCATTCGCGGCCCCAGTCGCGCGCCACGCTCGCCAGGTCGTCGAGCCGCTCGTGGCTCGCCAGCTCGCCGCTGAACTGGCGCGCGTACTCGTGGAAGCGCCGGTGGCAGTGCAGCAGCGCGAGCCGCGCGGCCGGCTCGTTGCCGCGCAGCGCGTCGGCGTCGAGCGCCTCGCAGGCCTCTTCCAGCGCGCCGCGCGTGGCCAGCACCGCGTCACCCAGGTAGCTGGCCGCCGCCACCTGGCTGCGCTGCGGCCGGTCCTCGTCGACCGTGGTGCCGAGCGCATCCAGCGCCTCCTGGAGCCGGGCCAGTCGTGTACGCAGCTGGCCGAATGCCGATTCGATCGTCATGCCGCTACCTCCGCCCCAGTTCCTTGTAGAAGTTCTCGGCGATCACGCCCGGGCGGGCAAGGCGCCGGTCGAGCGCGAAACGTGCGGCACCGATCAGGAAGCGCTCCGGCACGATGCCCGGGTCGTTGCCCGCGGCCAGCCGGCGGCCGGCTTCCTCGATCATTCGCTGCTCCTTCTGCGCGAAGCGGAACACCTGCGCCAGGCTGCGTCCGCCGAGTGCCGCGAACGGCTGCCAGGCCATCGCGTCGACCGCCGCCTGCACCGCCTGCGGGAAGCTCTCCAGCAGCGGCTGCGGCAGCCCGCCGGCACGCGGGTTCGGGTAGATGCGCGTCCAGGCCCGGCGGTACGACTGCGCCTCGTCGGCGAAGCCCATGCGGCGCAGCACCTCCACGCTGATCAGGATGCGGAAGTACGGCGTCGGGTGCACGCCGTCCGGGTTGAAGCCGAACACGACGCGCGGCTCGCGCCCGACCACGTCCATGATGGAGCCGAGCATCGCCGGCCCGCCGAGCAGCGCCGCGCACACGTCGGAGAACATCTCGCGGTTCCAGCGCGTCCAGGTCAGCGCGACCTGCTGGCCGACGCCCGACCGGATCAGCCGCGCGGCGATCGCCTTCGGCACCTCGGTGCTCAGGCCGAGGTCGCTCTGCAGGTTGTGGCTGACCTCGTGCAGCACGGCGGCAAGCGTCCACGGGTTGACCAGCCGGTGGTACGGCAGCTGGATCAGCGGGAACGGATTGAGCTGGCGGCCCAGGCTGCGCATGCGGATGCCGCGCCCCCAGGTGGCCGGCGCGAAGCCGGTGCGCATGTAGCAGAAGGGCGGCGGCGCGGGGATCGACTTCGCGACGCCGACGCCGGTGTAGGCCACCTGGTAGCAGTCCATCGCGATGCGGTCGCAGCCGAGCAGCCAGTGCCCGTACTGCCCCTGCCGCTGGCCGAACAGCTCGAAGTAGAAGTCCCAGATCTTCTCGATGCCGCGCACCCAGTCGTGCGCGCGCGCCTTGCGGACCATCGTCGCCTGCAGGTTCGCCGCCGACGGCTCGCGTGCCGCGACCCGCGCCGAGGCGCCGACGCTGCGCGTCATCGCGAGCAGGCCCTCGCGCAGCGACGTGATCAGCGCGTTGACGGCCTGCAGGTGGCCCTCGGACGGCGCCGCGTCGTCGCGGCCGAACTCGCCGCTGCGGAAGGGCCGCAGTGCCGCGGCATGGCGCGTGACGTTGATCGCCTGCGCACGCAGCCACGGCTGCAGCACGTCGGCGGCCGGTGCGGCCGGTGCGGCCGGCGCGGCAGCCGGGGCGG
>NZ_JBFULV010000198.1:0-4891 GCF_054049715.1 Rhizobacter sp. P5_C2
GCCGAGCACTGGCCGCGCGACCCGGCCTGGCGCGACGGCCTGCGCCGCCTGCTCCATGCGCTGCTGCCGCGGCTGGCCGGCAGCCCCGCGCTGGCGGCGGTGCGTGCGCTGAAGGATTCCAGCAGCCGCGACGACGCCTGGCTCGATCAACAGGCCGACCGCCTGCTGACCGGCGTGATGCTCGGGCTGGACCTGGCCGCCGCGCCGCTGATCGCCGCGGCGCTGCAGGTGTACTGGATCCACCTCGTGCTCGCGACGCAGCAGGCGCGCGGCGACGACCGCCTGCCGCCCTTCGGCCGCACCGACGACGCGACGCTGTGCCCCTGCTGCGGCAGCCGGCCGACGGCCAGCATCTCGCGCATCGGCGGCGATGCGGGTTTTCGCTACCTGCACTGCGCGCTCTGCGCTGGACAGTGGCACATGGTGCGGATCAAATGCACGCACTGCCTGGGCACCCAGGGCATCCACTACCAATCGCCGCAGCGCGTGGGCACCGACAGCACCGACGCCAAGCCGGCGATCGAAGCCGAGACCTGCGATGCCTGCGGGCACTACCTGAAGATCGTCCACATGGAACGCGATGCCTTCGTCGAACCGGTCGCCGACGACCTCGGCTCGGTGACGCTCGACCTGCTGGTCAGCGAGGCCGGCTTCCAGCGCCACGGCGTCAACCTCATGCTGCTGTTCGGCGACCCCGACGACCCCAGCGGCGACGACGGCGGAGGCGGCTGATGGACCGACCCGAGACGTCCGTGGTTCACGGCGGCGGGTCGGGCGAAGACGGGCACCGCAGCGAGCGGGCCCGGCCGCAGGACCTGCCGTCGATCGACAAGCTGCTGCGCAGCGACGCCACGCGCGCGCTGCTCGACGCGCACGGCCACACGCTGGTGGCCGGCGAGGCGCGTGCGCTGCTCGACGGTCTGCGCACGCAGGCGGTGGCCGGCGAGCTCGCCTCGCTCGCGCTGCAGCCCGCAGCGCTGGCAGCGGCGCTCGCCACGCGCGTGCAGGCCAAGCTCGCGCCTCGGCTGCGCACGGTGATCAACCTGACCGGCACCGTGATCCACACCAACCTCGGCCGCGCGCTGCTGGCCGACAGCGCGCTGCAGCACCTGCTGGCGGTGATGACGGCGCCGAACAACCTCGAATACGACCTCGCGTCGGGCGGCCGCGGCGACCGCGATTCGATCGTCGAGGACCTGCTGTGCACGATCACCGGCGCGGCCGCGGCGACGGTGGTCAACAACAACGCGGCGGCGGTGCTGCTGACGATCGCGGCGCTGGCGCGCGAGCGCGAGGTGATCGTCTCGCGCGGCGAGCTGGTCGAGATCGGCGGCGCGTTCCGCATGCCCGACGTGATGGCCAGCGCCGGCGCCGAGATGGTCGAGGTGGGCACCACCAACCGCACGCACGCGCAGGACTACGAGCGCGCGATCACGCCGCGCACCGGCCTCGTGATGAAGGTGCACACCAGCAACTACGCGGTGCAGGGCTTCACGCACGCGGTCGACGAGGCGACGCTCGCCGGCATCGCGCATGCGCACGGGCTGCCGCTGGCCACCGATCTCGGCAGCGGCTCGCTGGTCGACCTGGCGCAGTACGGGCTGCCGCGCGAGCCGCTGCCGCAGGAGATGCTGGCGGCCGGCTGCGATGTCGTCACGTTCTCGGGCGACAAGCTGCTGGGCGGGCCGCAGGCGGGCTTGATCGTCGGCAGCCAGGGCGCGATCGCGCGCATCCGCAAGTTCCCGATGAAGCGCGCGTTGCGCATGAGCAAGCTGCCGCTGGCAGCGCTGGAGGCGACGCTGATGCTGTACCTGCGGCCCGAGCGGCTGGTGCACGACCTGCCGACGCTGCGGCTGCTGACGCGCCCGGCGGACGCGATCCGCGCGATGGCCGTGGGGCTGTTGCCGGCGGTCGCGACCGCGGTGGCGCCGCGCTTCGAGGTGCAGGTGGTCGAGCTGATGGGGCAGATCGGCTCCGGCTCGCTGCCGGTGGAGCGCTTGCCGTCGGCCGGGCTGGCGTTCGCGCCGGCCGGTGCGTCGAAGAAGGGCATCGGCTCGGCGCTTGATGCGCTCGCCGCGGCGCTGCGCGCGCTGCCGCAGCCGGTGATCGGCCGCATCGCGCAGGACAGGCTGCTGCTGGACCTGCGCTGCCTGGAAGACGCTGCACTGTTCACCCGCCAGCTGCAGGCCTTGCATGAACTGTTGATGTAGCCAAGGAGACCCGATGGACCCGATCGACACGCTCGCCCGCATCGTCACCGACACCGTGGAGCCGCTCGCGCTGCGCACGGACCGAGAGGGACGCTTTCCGCGAGAGACGATCACCGCGCTGGGCGAGGCCGGGCTGCTCGGCCTGGTGTCGGCCCCAGCGGTCGGCGGGCTCGGCCTGGGGCTGAAGGAGGCCAGCCAGGTCGTCTCGCGCCTCGCGCAGGCCTGCCCGTCGACCGCGATGATCGTCTGCATGCACTACTGCGCGGTCGCGGTGATCGAGTCCGCCGGCCAGCCCGCCGTCCGCGAGGCCATCGCGCGCGGCCGGCACCTGAGCACGCTCGCGTTCTCCGAGGCCGACTCGCGCAGCCACTTCTGGGCGCCGACCGGCACCGCGCGCGCCGAAGGCAACGCGGTGCTGCTCGACGCGCGCAAGAGCTGGGTCACCTCGGCCTTCGAGGCCGACAGCTACGTCTGGTCGAGCAAGCCGCTGGCGGCCGAAGGCGCGAGCACGCTGTGGTTCGTGGATGCCAAGAGTGACGGTCTGAGCCAGCCCGGCGCGTTCGACGGGCTGGGGCTGCGCGGCAACGCATCGACGCCCATCACCGCGCGCGGCGTGCGCATCGCCGCGGCCGACCGGCTGGGCGAGGACGGCAAGGGCTTCGACACGATGATGGGCGTGGTGCTGCCGTGGTTCTCGGTGCTCAGCGCGTCGTGCTCGGCCGGGTTGATGGAAGGCGCGTTGTCGCGCGCGATCGGCCACGTCGGCCAGACGCGCCACCTGCACCTCGACAGCTCGCTGGCCGACCTGCCGACGATCCGCGCCTACCTGGCCCGTGCGCGCATCAAAGCCGACATGGTGCAGGCGTTGGTCGACGACACGCTGGCGGCGATCGGCGGTGGCCGCGCCGACACGATGCTGCGCGTGCTGGAGGTGAAGGCGGCCGCGGCCGAAGCCGCGCTGGAGGTGACCGATACCGCGATGCGCGTGTGCGGTGGTGCGGCCTTCCGCAAGGAGGCGGGCATCGAGCGGCTGTTCCGCGACGCGCGCGCATCGAGCGTGATGGCGCCGACCTCGGACGTGCTGTACGACTTCATCGGCAAGGCCATCAGCGGCCTGCCGCTGTTCTGAGAGCGACGCAGGGTCGAAGGAATCCGGAACATGGACGGCGACCGATTCGTGCACCCTGCCCGACTGGCGCATTGCGCCCCGTTCGGGCTCAGCCCCTCCCCGTTCGCCCTGAGCCTGTCGAAGGGTCGGACTGAGCTTGTCGAAGGCCGTGCGCGCTTCGGGCACAACCCTTCGACGGACGGGCCTTCGACAGGCTCAGTCCCTGCTCAGGGCGAACGGGGTTTCCGTGCAACCGCCGGGTCCCTTCGAGGACCTGATGTGCTCATGGCGAACGGAATCTTCACCCCTCCCCATGCGGAGGCTGAGCATCCCCCGTTCGGGCTGAGCCTGTCGAAGCCCTGTTCGCCATGCCGGCGACGCATTCGCAGACCCATTCGCCTCCAAGGACACCCAGGACAATGAGCAACTCCACCTTGATCATGGGCGCCGTGGCCTACGCGCCCAAGGTCGTCACGATCTGGGAAGGCTTCAAGGCCTTCTTCGCGCGCCACGGCCTGGCCTTCGACTACCTGCTGTACTCCAACTACGAGCGCCAGGTCGAGGCGCAGTTCGACGGCGCGATCCACCTGGCCTGGAACTCGCCGCTCGCGTGGGTGCGCGCCGACCGCCTGGCCCGCGCGCGCGGCCAGGCCGTGCAGGCGGTCGCGATGCGCGACACCGACTGCGACCTGCGCTCGGTGGTCGTCGTGCGTGCCGACAGCCCGCTGCAGGCACTCGCCGACCTGCGCGGCACGCGCGTCGGCACCGGTGCGATCGATTCGCCGCAGGCCACGCTGATCCCGCTCGGGCTGCTGCGCGGCCACGGGCTGCTGGCCGGCCGCGACTTCACGCTGCGCCGCTTCGACGTGCTCGGCGGCAAGCACGGCGACCACATCGGCGGCGAGCGCGATGCAGCCGTCGCGCTGCTGGCCGGCGAGGTCGACGCCTGCTGCCTGATCGACAGCAACCACCTCGCGTTCGGCCTCGACGGCACGCTGCCGGCCGGCAGCACGCGCGTGATCGCGCGCACCGATCCCTACGACCACTGCAACTTCACGACCAGCCCGGGCGCGCCGGCGGCCTTGATCGACCGCTTCACATCGCTGCTGCTCGCGATGCGCTGGGACGATCCGGAGGTGCGTCCGCTGCTCGAGCTGGAGGGGCTGCGCGCGTGGCGCACCGGCCGCACCAGCGGCTACACGCTGCTCGAGCGAGCAGTCGACGACGAACGGTTCTACAGCGATGACGGCCGCATCCTTGCCAGCGACTATCGATATTGAATCGCTGGCGCTGGACCAGGGCGCGTTGCTGCTGGTGCGCCGCGCGCTGGCCGCCCTCGCCGATGGCGACGAGCTGCGCGTGCGCGGCCGCGCCGACGCGTGGGACCTGCACCTGGCCGCGTGGTGCCGGCAGCAGGGCCATGCGCTGCGCTTCGAGACCGATGCGCAGGGTCACCTGCAAGGCGTGTTGCCGCGCGGCCCGTCGGCCGACGGTCGCTGGCGCGGCGCGCAGCGCGCCGGCCCCGCGACCGACGACGACACCACCGCCGCTGAAGCGCGCGCCGACTGGGGCC
>NZ_JBFULV010000199.1:0-4823 GCF_054049715.1 Rhizobacter sp. P5_C2
GTGCCGCTGTCGCCGGAGGCGCCGCGGTTCGGCACGGTCGGCGCGGTCGCGCTCGACCGGCAGGGGCACCTCGCGGCGGCCACGTCGACCGGCGGCATGACGAACAAGGCGCCAGGCCGCATCGGCGACACGCCGATCGTCGGTGCCGGCGTATATGCCAACGATGCGAGCTGCGCGGTGTCGTGCACCGGCAGCGGCGAGCACTTCATCCGCGCCTGCCTCGCCCACGACATCCATGCGCGCATGCGCTACCTCGGCCAGGCGGTCGGTGCGGCGGCGCAGGGCGCGATGCTGCAGTCGCTGGAGCCGCTGGGTGGTCGCGGCGGGCTGGTCGCGCTGGGGGCCGACGGCAGGCTCGCGATGCCCTTCAATTCGCAGGGCATGTACCGCGCCTGGGTCCGTGAAGGCGTGCCGCAGGCGACGGCCGTGTTCGAGTGAGCTGGCCCGTTCGGGCCTCCCCACCCGTTCGGGCTGAGCTTGTCGAAGCCTGGTGCCCTGCGCGCAGGCCCTTCGACTAGCTCAGGGCGAACGGAGATGGGCACGTGCTTGGTGGAAGGCTCACTTCTCCTTCGGGAACTTGCAGCACAGCGGCCAGATCTGCGTCGGGTCATCGGACCGGCAGGTGCACATGTCCGCCGGATCGCCGATCAGGCTGCCGCCGTTGGTGTCCATCGGCCGGTCGTCCCACGGGAAGTTGTCCGGGTCCCACGCATCGCTCGGCGTGTCGGTCCAGGGCATGTTGGCCGCCAGGTTGTCCTCGGCATGCAGGAAGCCGCAGCCGCAGCTGGTCTTCACGTTGGCGATCGTCGAGCGCTCGCTGCGCATGTTCTGCTGCGCGATCTGGATCGACGACGGGTTGTAGACCTTCGTGACGATCGACACGTGCCCGTGCTCCCCGCTCGCGCCGCACATGCCGCGGCCGAACACGAAGATGTCGCCCGGCACCGGCGTGCCCTGGCCCGGCTTGAAGCGCGACACGCCCTGCGGCAGGTTGAAGGTGCACAGGTCGGCCGCCGACGGCACCACCAGCCGCTTGTGGAAGCGGAAGATGTAGTAGCGCTGCGGGAACTCGGTGCACTGGTAGCCGAAGCCGCTGTTCGTCATCGTGCGGTTGTTGAACGGGTTGCTGGTGTAGGTGTCGTGCCCGTTGGTGCTGAAGATCGGGTTGCCGTAGCAGTGCTCCTTGTTGAAGATCGGGAACCCGGTCGAATCGGTGAAGTCCGTGAAGCCACCGCGCTGGCCGTCGATGTAGGCCGACGGCGGGGCGCCGCAGGCGAAGGCCGACGCGAACTGCGGCAGCGCGGCCAGCGCCAGCAGCGCCAGGACGCGAGCGAAGCGGTGGACAAGCGGAAGCGCCATGGGATCTCCTGTGAGCGGTCGTCGATGCCGGAAGCAGTTGCCAGCCGCGTGCCAGGACGGCCCGTCTCCAAGTGCTTGATTTGCCACGCGCACGCGCGGGCGGGGCGTGCGGCTTGACGCACTCGTCGGGCGCGCCTGGGCGGCGGCCCGCACGGCCGCGTCAGCGTCCGCCGGCAGATCGTGCGGCCGAGCGCGCCACATCCTGCAACAGCCCACCCGTGCCCGACATCCCCGCCACCACCGAGGTCGCGAAGCGCCCGGTGCAGGCCATCGCCAGCATGCCGAGCACCAGGAACAGGAACAGCGCGATCAGGTCGTACGGGCCGTGCACGTCGATGGTCGCGCCCATCGAGCCGGTCGCGGCGGCGCTCATCGAGCGGAAGCCGAGCAGCACCATCGATAGCGTCACCTTCGCGATCAGGTCGTACATCATCACGTTGAAGAACAGCTTCAGCCAGCCGTCGAACAGGAACGACAGCCGGCGGAACAGCAGGAACGGGATCGCGAACCAGCCGACGCCGAACGCGATCTCGAAGCACCACTGCATCCACAGCTCCACCACCGTCGCGATCGCACCGAGCAGCAGGATGCCCAGGCTCGCGACCATGGTCGTGAAGATCGCATATGCGCGGTTCGTGATGCAGTCCATCAGCCCGTCGCACACCGGGTGCAGGCTCAGCTGCAGCACGGTCGTGAAGATCTCCTCGGCGAGCGTGCGGTCGGTGCCGATGCCGGCGATGCTGCCGCCCAGGTGGTCGCCGATGAAGCGCGTGGCCGCGGCGATCGCCGGCATCAGCCCGCGGTAGCCGGTCAGCAGCAGGTAGACGAAGCCGACCGTGAAGGTGAGCTCCAACAGGTCGACGATGTCGAAGCCGCGCAGCGCGAAGCCGATGAACTTCCAGACGAACAGGAACAGCGACAGCGACGCGAACAGCACATGCACCACCATGCCGATGCTGGCGGAGGTGAGGGCGGCCGACACGTGCGTCGTCATCGCGTCGTTGGCCTCGCGCAGCGTGACGAAGATGTCGTGCAGCCACGGCATGTCGGCCGGCGGCGCGGCGTGGGCCGGCAGCACGGCGCACAGCAGCAGCGGCACCAGCAGCCGTGCTGCGCTTCGAGCCGACGGATTCACCTCGTCACCCAGCGCGTCACGGTGCGCGCCATCTGCCCGAAGTTGATGCCGCCCGCCGCCGCGCCCGCGACGATCGCGCTCGCGAAGCGGCCGGTCGCCAGCAGCGTGAAGATGCCGACCCCGGCGAACAGCATCAGCCCGAGCACTTGCGTCACGTCGTCGATCGGCGCGAGCGTCGGCGGCGTGAAGCCGCCGCCGCTCAGCGCCGCGGCGGTCGAGCCCCAGTAGGTCATCAGCGCCACCACCACCAGCGCGAGGTTGACGCGCGCGAGGATCAGGTAGATGACCGCGCCGAAGAAGAAGCGCAGCCAGCCTTCGAACAGGAACGACAGCCGCCGGTACAGCGTGAACGGCAGCAGCACCGGCCCGGTCGCGAGCGCGATGCCGTACAGCCAGAAGCCCCACACGTCGACCAGCATCACCGCGACGCACAGCCCGGCCAGCAGCAGCGAGATCGCGAGCGCCGCGACGATCTGCACCGCGCCGCCGCGCACGCAGTCGAGGATGTTCAGCGGGTTCCACCCGAGGTGGCAGTTCGGCGAGATCTGCATGCCGTAGGTGACCAGCATGTCGACCAGCGAGGCCGGCGTCGAGACCGCCGCCGCGGTGCCGCCGCCCAGCCCCATGATGCCGGCCAGCAGCGCCGCGCCGACGAACAGCGCCGCGTTGAAGATGGCCGGCACCACGGTCGTGAACATGCTCAGCATCAGCCCGGTGAACATGATCTGCACCGCGGTCTCGACCATCTCGCCGAGCTTGAAGCCGCGCAGCGCCCACGAGGTGCACTTCAGCACGAACAGCGCCAGCGCCAGCACGAAGAACAGCCGCGTGGCGACATAGTGCATCGCGCCGCCCGAGACGACGGCGCTGACGCGGTCGACGATCGCGTCCTCGAACTGGCCGATGCGCTTGAAGGCATCGTTCAGCGCCGCATGTGCGAGCGGCGTCGCCACCAGCAGCGCGAGCGCGGCCAGCTTCTGCGCACCCTTCAGCGCAGCCGTCACAGCGCCACCGCCATCGCCGCCCCGGCCGCGGTGGCCGCGGCGCTCGCCGCCCGCTGCACCACCTCGCCGACGCCGCCGCCGGCCGCGTTCTGCACGATGGCCGACGCGAAACGGCCGGTGCTGTAGAGCGTCGCGATGCCCACCGCGAGGAACACCAGCATGCCGACGATCGAGAAGAAGCCGTCGACGTCGACCGTCTGCGAGGCGGGGATGCCGCCGCCGTGCGCGATGCCGAACATGATCTCCAGCCCGAGCAGCACCAGCGCCAGGTTGACCTTGGCGACCATCACGTAGACCACCATGCCGAAGAAGAACTTGAGCCAGCCGTCGAACAGGAACGACAGCCGCTCGAACAGCAGGAAGGGCACCGTGAGCCAGCCGATCGCATAGGCGATCTGGAAGCCCCACATCGTCCACAGCTCGACCAGCGTCGCGATGATGCCGAGCGCGATCACGATGATGTACGCGAAGATCGCCGCGATCCACGACATGACCCCGGGCCCGAGGCAGTCGAACAGGTCGCACGACGAATGGAAGTCGACCTGCACCACCATGCCGAAGATGTTCTCGGCCAGGCTGACCTTCGGGTCGCGCCCGGAGATGCCGGCCCCGAGCACGTCGGACACGTAGCGCCCGGCGCCGAAGATGGCCGGGAAGATCGCCTTGTACGCGCTCAGGATCAGGTAGACGAAGAACAGCGTCATCATCAGCGCCATCATGTCCAGCAGGTCGAAGCCGCGCAGCGCGTAGCCGCTGAACTTCCAGACGAACAGCCCGAGCGCGAGCGCCGAGAACAGCACGTTGACCACCATCTCGATCTCGTGCGTGCCGAGCGCGTCGCCGATCTTCTGCGTGATCTGCTCGGTGACGCTGTCGAACACCAGGAACACCTCGTGCAGCGCCGGCAGCGACGCGGCGTGTGCCGGCAGCGCCCAGCCGGCGAGCAGCAGCGCGCCGACGATGCCGAGCGCCGCGCGCTCAGAGCGCCGCATGGCCGGGCGCCCGTTCCACCGCGTCGGCCAGGCGGCGCATCTCGGCGCCGGTCTGCAGCAGCTGCGCCTGCAATTGCCGGCCATAGCGCAGCGCCGCATCCTTGATGGCCTCTTCGCGCGCCAGCACGTCGAGCAGMGCGAGCGCCAGCGTGTCGCGCCCGAGCTGCGCGGCCTGGCGCTGCGGCTCGTCGCCGACCACCTGGCCGGCGGCGATGCGGCGCTTCAGGTCGTCGGCCAACACCGAGGCGGCGGCGCGCGACGCGAGCGCGCTGCGCGGCATCGACATCGGCGCGGCCCCGCCGCTGAAATCGGGCCCGCCGAGCTGCATCAGCG
>NZ_JBFULV010000200.1:0-4766 GCF_054049715.1 Rhizobacter sp. P5_C2
CAGCCGCAGCCGGGCGGCCGTGGCCTGCGCGCGCGCGGCGGTGCGCCACCTGGTGACGCTGCCGAACGAGCCGCGGCTCGTCACCGCGCGGCTGCTGCTGGCCGACCTGCTCGAAGACCAGGGCGACCACCCGGGCGCCTACGAGGCCTATGCCGAAGGCTCGCGCGTGGCCGCCGAGCAGCAGCGCGAGGCGATCGCGCTGCGCGCCGAAATGCTGGCGCTCGACCGCGATGCCGAGCAGGTGCTGCGCAGCACCGAGCAGACGCTGGCCTATGCGCAGCGGCTGTCCAACGTCGGCCACCTGGTCGCGAGCATCAACCACGAGCTGAACCAACCGATGGCGTCGATCCGGCTGGTGGCCGAGACGGCGCTGGAGCTGATCGACAGCGGCGAGACGGCCGAGGTGCTGGCCAGCATGCGCTCGATGCTGAAGCTGTCGACCCGGCTGACCGACCTGACCGCGCAGCTGGCCGCGTTTCCGGCGCGCTCGACCGCGCAGGTGCAGCAGCTGAGCCTGCGCCAGGCGGTGCTCGAGGCGCTGGGCATGCTGCGCTCGCGGCTGGGCCAGACGCCGTGCGAGATCGTGATCGGCTTCGATGATGCGCTGGCGCACGGCTTCGAGGGCCAGCTGGTGCGGGTCATCGCCAACCTCGTCAACAACGCGCTCGACGTGCTGGAGCCGGTGGCCGCGCGCCGCATCGAGTTCAGCTGCGCGGCCGACGGCGAGTTCGTCGTGCTCAGCGTGGCCGACAACGGCCCCGGGCTCGCGCCGGCCGTGCTGGAGCGGCTGTTCCAGCCGTTCTTCTCGACCAAGGCGGCGGGGCGCGGCCTGGGCCTGGGCCTCGCGCTGTCGCGCGACGTGATGCGCGAGATGGGCGGCGACCTGCTGGCGCGCAACGGCAGCAGCGGCGGCGCGGTGTTCGACGTGCGCGTGCCGCTGGAAGATCCGACGACGGTGCCGGGAACGCTGTAGCCCGCTGGAGCGGGCCCGGATCTGCTGCCCCTGGCAGCTGCCTGTTCACCGAAGGCTGGCGGATCGGAGCACCTGCGTGATCGCCGAATCGGCGCCGAACGCCGTCCGATTGGCCTCGGCCAGCAGCGCGATCGCAGCCAGCCGGCAGGCCTCGCGGTCGTGGGCCGGGCCGTTGTCGACCGGGTCGTTCATCAGGCCGTCGGTGACGCGGTCGACCAGCGCCTCGAAGCGCAGAACCGCCTCGGCTCGCAGTTCGTCGAACGAGGTGTCGCCGAACGAGGTGTCGTCGAACGACGTGTCGGTGAAGGCGGCTTCGGGGGTGTCGGCATGCGGGGTCATCGTGGCTGTCCTGGGGGGTGGTCCTGTGGAAGATCCTGTGAAGAGAGCGGCCCGGGGCCCGGGCTCAGCCGGCTTCCTCGGCGCGCACGGTCCTCGTGAGCGCGGCGAAGAACTTGCGCAATTGCACCGGGTCGCTGCCGTTGCCGATGTCGCAGGCCTCGCCGTAGCGCGCCGTCATCTCGTCGCGGCTGGGCTTGCCGCGCGTCTGGAAGCCGTGCAGGTCGCCCATGAACGATTTCAGGTCGACGCCGCGCTCGCGCAGCGACTGGATCGCCTGCCCGGGCTCGGTGTCCATCAGCGAGACGGGCTTGGGCTTGTCCTCGATGGCCAGCGGCAGGGTCTGCTTCTGTGGGGCAAGCGTGACTGGTTGCGTTGGGCGCGGCGGGAGCGTCGGCGGAGCCGGCATCGCGCCGGCTGGCGAGGGCTTCGGGCCGCCCGCCAGCCGGCCCAGTCCGCTCTGGAACTGCTGGATCATGTCGTGGATCGCCTGCAGGCCGCTCTTGGCTTCGCCGAACCGCCGGGCCACGACGGGCGGCGCGAAATCCTGGTACCGCGCGCTGTTCTCCACGTTGTCCATCGCCTGCAGGAAATCGCTGGTGGTGCGCGAGGCACGGTCCGAGCCCTGCAGGGCCGCGGCCATCGGGTTCTGCAGCGCCGACTGCACCGCGTGGCGCATCTGCCCCAATGGCTCGAGTTGTCCGAGTTGCCCCAGCTGGGCCTGTGCCGCCTGCCCCAGCCGCCCCATCTTCCCCAGCAGCTGCGCATTCTGCAGCCGCGGTCGCAGCCCGGCGATGCCCGCCTGCAGCGTCGCGCCGGTCGGCAGCTGCGAGGGCAGGCGCGCGTTCAGCCCGCCCAATCCGCTCATCGTCTTCGCGGCGAGCCGCGTCGTCGCGCCTGTTGCCTTCTCCGCCAGGCCGGGCGCGGCCTTCGTTGCCGCTTCGCCGGCCTGCCGGGCGACGCGGCCGAGGAGCTGGGCGCCGTTCTTCAGCAACATCGGATTGATCGGAGGCATGCGGGTTCCTTGGGCAGTGACGTCGTTGACCGCCACGGTAGGCCGACCGGGCGCTGCGGGCTGCAGCCCGACGCGAAGTGCGGCACGCCGGCGCGAAGTTGCGCGCCGCCGCCCGCGCAATGCGCCGGCAGGGCGCTACGATCGGTGCATCGCTTGCATTGACCGACCGACACGTGAAGCCCTCGATCCACGACAAGACCATGCAAGACAACGACAAAGCCGCCAGCCCTGCCGCCACGCCGGTGACGCGCATCCTGGTGATCGAGGACGACGAGGCCTTCCGTGCCAGCGTGAAGCGTGCACTGGAGCTCGCCGGCTACCAGGTCAGCCTGTTCGAAGACGCCGAATCGGCGATGGCGCAGATGGCCGCCGTCGCGCCCGCCGCCGTGCTGACCGACCTGCGCCTGCCCAAGGCCGACGGCCTGTTCGTGCTGCAGCGCGTGCGCGAAAAAGATGCCGACCTGCCGGTCGTGCTGATGACCGGCCATGGCGACATCCCGACCGCGATCCAGGCGATCCGCTCGGGTGCCTACGATTTCCTCGAGAAGCCGTTCAGCCGCGAGCGCTTGCTGGCGGTGATGCAGCGCGCCGCCGACCAGTACCGGTTGGTGCAGGAGAACCGGCAGCTGAAGACGCGGCTGGCCGAATCGTCCGGCATCGACCAGATCGTGCGCGGCGACGCGGCGCCGCTGCGCGAGCTGCGCGACCTGATCCTGCGGCTGGCGCCGACCCCGGTCGACGTGCTGATCCACGGCGAGACCGGCACCGGCAAGGAGCTGGTCGCGCGCTGCCTGCACGATTTCGGCCGGCGCAGCGGCAACTTCGTCGCGCTGAACTGCGCGGCGATCCCCGAGAGCCTGTTCGAGAGCGAGCTGTTCGGCCACGAGGCCGGTGCCTTCACCGGTGCGAGCAAGCAGCGCATCGGCAAGATCGAGCACGCGAAGGACGGCACGCTGTTCCTCGACGAGATCGAAGCAATGCCGCTCGCGCTGCAGGCCAAGGTGCTGCGCGTGATCCAGGAGCGCGAGATCGAGCGCCTGGGCAACAACAAGCCGATCCACGTGAACTTCCGGGTCGTCGCGGCGACCAAGGTGAGCCTCGAAGACCTGGCGAAGAAGGGCGAGTTCCGGCCCGACCTGTTCTACCGGCTCAACGTGGCCTCGCTGAAGATCCCGGCGCTGCGCGACCGGCTGGGCGACATCCTCGGGCTGTTCCAGATCTTCCTGCAGCAGGCGAGCCTGCGCTTCCAGATGCCGGTGCCGTCGCTGACGCCGGACCAGCGCCAGGCGCTGCTGGCCTCGCGCTGGCCGGGCAACGTGCGCGAGCTGAAGGCCTGCGCCGAGCGAATGATCCTCGGGCTGCCGATCTTCGTCGACGGCGAGCCGACCGCCTCGGCGCCGCGCTCGTTCGACGAATCGGTCGCGATGATCGAACGCAGCCTGCTCGAAGAAGCGCTGCGCCGCCACGGCGGCTCGGTGAAGGCGGCCTGTGCCGAACTCTCGCTGACGCCGGCGACGATGTACCGCAAGCTGAAGGCGCTGGCGGTGGATCCGTCGGCGTACAAGGATCCGAGCGTCGATCCGGCGGGCTGAGCACGACCCGGCCTCGCGCCGGTTCCCGATACTCCTTTGCGCCACGCGATTCGCAGATGACGTGCGCCAGGCCTTCGTGCTGCCCGTGGCCCGCCGTGTTTGCCGCCAGGCAGTCTGCCACCGAGCACGCGTTTACGGCCATCCCGCTGACGACAAGCTGACTGGGCCGGACCGGGTTTCGGCCGTGCGTCGAGCCAGTCGGGTCCCGTGGCGTTCGATGGCTGTCGCAGTCGTGAGAGAGCCGCCCCCGCTCCCTTCTCAAACTTGATTCATCCGCCGCCTTGCGGGCTGTCGGATGCCTGTCGCACGCTCGTTCACTTCCCCGGGCCCCTGACGGCGAATCAAGCACTTGCATGCAATTGTGAAACCGCTTGCAAGTCGCGCAGCCATACACCGCTTCGTGGCACATGCCTTGCGGAACGAGACCGTCAGACATCATTCAACACATAGGGGAGTCTCGTGAACAAAGCAGCCTTGTTGATCGAAGACAAAGACACGCAACTGGTCGTACGGACCGCACTGGAGTGCGCCGGCTACCACTGTGAGGTCTACACATCCACCGGTACTCTGTTGCGCGGCATCAAGCGCGACGACCATGGATTGATCGTCGTCGATGTCGACGACCCGGCCACCGATTGCCCCGCGATCGTCGACTGGCGCCGCAACTGGCTGAACCCCGAAGTGACTTTGGTCGCCCTCGGCCGCACCGACCCGCTGACCGCGGCCCGCGTGCTGAACGCCGGCGTCGACGATTTCGTCGCGAAGCCGGTGCGCGGTGCCGAGCTGCTGGCGCGCATCGGCGCCGCCGCGCGCCGACGCGTGCCGGCCCCGGCCGAGACCGGCCCGAGCG
>NZ_JBFULV010000201.1:0-4393 GCF_054049715.1 Rhizobacter sp. P5_C2
CCTGCGCCTGAAGCTCGGTTGCGATTCGAACGACTACAACAGCTTCACCGTCGTCATCGTGCTGAACGTGCGCGGCCGCGTCGTCGGTGCCGTCGTCGACTCCGTCAGCGACGTGCTCGAACTCTCGCGCGATTCGATCAAGCCGGCCCCCGAGATGGCTTCCGCCGTCGACACCAGCTTCATCACCGGCATCTCCAGCGTCAACGACCGCATGCTCATCCTGATGGACATCGAGGAGCTGATGGCCAGCGCCGAGATGGGCCTGATCGACAGCCCCTGATCCGTTCCCGATCTTTCTCTCTCCAAGGTAGTCAATGAACACGGCGCTTCAAAGCCGCGGCTCGGTCGCGCGCAAGGTTTCGATCATCGGGGCGCTGAGCCTGTCGGTGGTCCTGTTCGCGATCTGCGCCACGATGAGCCTGGTGGCGGCCGACCGCTCGCGCGAGCGCATCGTCACCTGGGTCGCCGACAAGACGCAGTCGGTCGCCGATTCGATCGACGCGTTCGACATGACCTCGCGCGTGCTGGTCGAGAAGTTCTTCGTCAACTTCAAGAACGAGTTCAAGCAGCCGTTTACGCTGGACGAAGCGAGCACCACGCTGAAGGTCGGCGACACGCCGCTGAACGGCAACTTCGAGCAGGTGGACGCGTTCGCGCAGCAAAGCGGCGGCACGGCCACCGTGTTCGCGCGCAAGGGCGACGACTTCCAGCGCATCACCACCTCGGTGAAGAAGGAAAACGGCGAGCGCGCGATGGGCACGATGCTCGGCAGCAGCCACCCGGCGCATGCGCTGATGATGGCCGGCCAGACCTACACCGGCCGCGCCGTGCTGTTCGGCACGCCCTACATGGCCCGCTACGAGCCGATCAAGGACGCGAGCGGCAAGGTCATCGGCATCCTGTACATCGGCTTCGACGTCAGCGCCTTCCAGGTGGCGATCGACAAGCTCGCGAGCGACATCCGCTTCTTCGACAGCGGCGGCGTCTACGTGATCGACCCGAAGAAGTCGCCGGAAGAGGCCGTCTTCGTCGTGCACCCGAGCGCCAAGGGCAAGAAGGTGCTGGACGCCTACCCGGACGCGAAAGCGCTGCTGGCCCGCCTGGAGACCGCCCCCGGCGGTTGGACGATGGACGGCGGCGCGGTGCTCGAGACCAAGCACAACGACCACTGGGCCGTGCTGCGCAAGGCCAAGGCCGGCAACCAATGGGTGGTGTCCGAGGTGTCGGACGCCGAGGCGATGAAGACCCACTGGGCCACCATCGTGCCGTTCGCGACGCTGCTCGGCATCGCCGCGTTGCTGCTCGGCGGCGGCCTGTTCCTGATGATGCGCCGCTGGGTCGGCCGCCCGCTGCAGGAGCTGTCGCGCGCCGTCACGGTGCTGGCGGCCGGCGACCTGACGCAGCCCTGCCACAGCGACCAGCGCGACGAGATCGGCGAGCTGATCCGCAACGTCGAAGGCATGCGCCAGCGCTTCCAGCAGATGATCGGCTCGGTGCGCAGCTCGGTCGACTCGATCACCACGGCCAGCGCCGAGATCGCGACCGGCAACCAGGACCTGAGCGCCCGCACCGAACAGACCGCATCGAACCTGCAGCGCGCGGCGTCGTCGATGGAACAGATCACCGGCACCGTGAAGCAGAGCGCCGACTCGGCGCGCCAGGCCAATCAACTCGCGTCGTCGGCGGCTGAAGTCGCGGCGCGCGGCGGCTCGGTGGTCTCGCAGGTCGTCACGACGATGGACGAGATCAATGCGTCGTCGAAGAAGATCAGCGACATCATCGGCGTGATCGACGGCATCGCGTTCCAGACCAACATCCTGGCGCTGAACGCTGCCGTCGAAGCGGCCCGCGCCGGTGAACAAGGCCGCGGCTTCGCGGTCGTCGCCAGCGAAGTGCGCAGCCTCGCGCAGCGCAGCGCCGATGCGGCCAAGGAAATCAAGGCGCTGATCGGCGCCAGCGTCGACCGCGTCGAAGCCGGCTCGCGGCTGGTGGCCGATGCGGGCAAGACGATGAGCGAGATCGTCGGCTCGGTGCAGCGCGTCAGCGACATCATCGGCGAGATCACCACCGCGGCGGCCGAGCAGAGCGATGGCATCGGCCAGGTCAACCAGTCCGTCAACCAGCTCGACCAGATGACGCAGCAGAACGCCGCGCTGGTCGAACAGTCCACCGCCGCGGCCGAAAGCCTGAAGGACCAGGCGGCCCGGCTCGCGCAGGCGGTCGGCAGTTTCCGTCTCCAGCAGCGCTGAGCCTCGCGGCCAGCCTGCACTCCGAACGATCGACATGCCGCCGGGGGGCGGCTCCAACAAGAAGGGAAGTTCGCGATGTTGTCTTCCATGCGCCTCGGGCCGCGTCTCGCGGTCGGGTTCGGTTCGATCGCACTGCTGTGCGCCGCCGCGGTCGGTTTCGGCCTCGATCGCATCTCGACGATGCGCACGCTGTCGGAGCAGCTCGGCACGCTGGATGCCGAGAAGCTCTCGCTGTCCGAACGCTGGGGCCGCGCGATCGAATCCAACACCGCCCGCAACTGGGTGGTGTTCTTCGCGAACGACGAACAGATCAAGACCCGTGTGCGCGGCGAGATGAAGGACGTCGTGACCGCGCAGACCGAGCGCCTCAAGCGCATGCAGGAGATCGCGACCTCGGACGCCGACAAGCGGCTGCTCGACGCGGTGACGGTGCAGCGCGACGCCTACCAGGGCATGCGCAACGTGCTGCTCAAGCGCAAGGAAGCCGGCGAAGACGTGACGGCCGAGGTGCTGGACAAGCTGTTCCCGGCCTCCAAGGCCTACAGCGACAGCGTCGAGAAGCTGATCCAGGGCCAGCGCGACAGCATGACCGCCACCAAGGAGCAGGCGGACCGCGCCGGCTTCGTCGGCATGCTCGCGCTCGGGCTCGGCGGTGTGGCGGCGATGCTGCTGGCCGCGCTGCTGGCCTGGCGGGTGACCCGCTCGGTCACGAAGCCGATCGCCCAGGCCCAGCAGATCGCCCGCGCGATCAGCGCCGGCGACCTGACGCAACACATCCAGGTGCAGGGCGAGGATGAAGCGGCCGAACTGCTGCAGTCGCTGAAGGCGATGCAGGAATCGCTCGGCCGCCTGGTCGGCCAGGTGCGCCAGAGCACCGACAGCATCTCGACCGCCAGCACCGAGATCGCGACCGGCAACCAGGACCTGAGCGCCCGCACCGAGCAGACGGCGTCGAACCTGCAGCAGGCCGCGTCGTCGATGGAGCAGCTGACCGGCACCGTCAAGCAGAGCGCCGATTCGGCCCGCCAGGCGAATCAACTCGCGTCGTCGGCGGCTGAAGTCGCGGCGCGCGGCGGTTCGGTGGTCTCGCAGGTCGTCACGACGATGGACGAGATCAACGCCAGCTCGAAGAAGATCAGCGACATCATCGGCGTGATCGACGGCATCGCGTTCCAGACCAACATCCTGGCGCTGAACGCTGCGGTCGAAGCAGCCCGCGCCGGCGAGCAAGGCCGCGGCTTCGCGGTCGTCGCCAGCGAGGTGCGCAACCTGGCCGGCCGCTCGGCCGACGCCGCCAAGGAAATCAAGAGCCTGATCGGTGCCAGCGTCGAACGGGTCGAAACCGGCTCGCGCCTGGTGGCCGATGCCGGCAAGACGATGCAGGAAATCGTCGGCTCGGTGCAGCGCGTCTCGGACATCATCGGCGAGATCACCGCCGCGTCGTCCGAACAGAGCGACGGCATCGGCCAGATCAACACCGCGGTGACCCAGCTCGACCAGATGACGCAGCAGAACGCCGCGCTGGTCGAGGAATCGGCCGCCGCCGCCGAGAGCCTGCGCGACCAGGCCCAGCGCCTCGCGTCGGTGGTCTCGACCTTCAGTTTGCCGGCGGCCGGTCGATAGACCGATACCGGCAGCGCATCAGCCCGGCCTCAACGTTCTCCAGCTCTGCACAGGACCCCACCATGGACATGATCCACGAAGCTTCCCACGTGGCCCGGCATGAAGCCGCTCGCGCGGCCGCCGCCCAGTCCGGGGGCGAGTTCCTCACCTTCCGCCTCGGTGCCGAGGAATACGGCATCGACATCCTGAAGGTCCAGGAGATCCGCTCCTACGAGGCCCCCACCCGCATCGCCAACGCCCCCGCCTTCATCAAGGGCGTGGTCAACCTGCGCGGCGTGATCGTTCCGATCGTCGACCTGCGCCTGAAGCTCGGTTGCGATTCGAACGACTACAACAGCTTCACCGTCGTCATCGTGCTGAACGTGCGCGGCCGCGTCGTCGGTGCCGTCGTCGACTCCGTCAGCGACGTGCTCGAACTCTCGCGCGATTCGATCAAGCCGGCCCCCGAGATGGCTTCCGCCGTCGACACCAGCTTCATCACCGGCATCTCCAGCGTCAACGACCGCATGCTCATCCTGATG
>NZ_JBFULV010000202.1:0-4381 GCF_054049715.1 Rhizobacter sp. P5_C2
GGCTACCGGCGCGCGCGGGCACGAAGACCTCGTCGGCGAGCGCCGCCGGATCGACCGCGATGCCGGCCGCGCCGAGCGCGGTGGCGAGCGCGGCCGGGCCGCACTGGTGGTCGGTCTGCGGGAAGAACGGCGTGGCGCGCAGTTCGACGACCGGCGGCAGGTCGGCGGGGGGATGCGCGCGCAGCGCGGCGGTCTGCACGGCGCATCCAGTCAGGAAGACGGTCAGGAAGCCGCTCAGCGCCACCAGCGCGGCGCGCATCACGTCAGCGGATCGGCCGCGTGAACGGAAACACCTTCGTGTAGCCGAGGACGTCGGTGATCAGCAGCAGCACCAGCACGAAGATCAGCGAGCCGACGACGTCGTTGGCGCCGGCCGGCGCACGATCGATCTCGGCGCCCAGCTGCGCCGCCTCGGCATCGCTCAGCGCGGCGACGCGCAGGCGGGCCTGGCCGAGGTCGACGCCGCGTTCGGCGAGCGCGCGGGCGACGTCGTCGCGCTCCAGCGCCGCCAGCAGGCGCTCGCGCTGCGCGGCGCCGCTGACGATGCCTTCGCTTTCGGCGACCTGCTCGGTGCCGATCGTCAGCGCGTGCGCCGGCGCGCCGGCCAGCGCGAGGCTTGCGGACAGCACGGCGGACAACACGGCGGACGGAACGCGGGGGACGGGACGCATGCTGGGATCTCCGGCGGGGCAGGACGGCGCCGGTGGGCGCGACGGAGCCATCGTAGCAAGCCGCCCCGCCACGTGGGAGCCTGATAGGCTCGGGGTTTGCGCCGGTGCGTGTCGTGCCGCGCGCCCACCCCCTTCATCCTGCCCGTGACCACTCCCCGTCATTCGATGAGCCCCGCCGTCGTGGTGCTCTCGCTGATCCTGCTGCTCGGGATCCAGCCGGTCACGACCGACCTGTACCTGCCGGCCCTGCCGATGCTGACGCGCGCGCTCGACGCGCCGGTGTCGGCGGCGCAGCTGACGCTGTCGGCGCTGATCATCTGCTTCGGCGTCGCGCAGCTGGTCTGCGGACCGCTGGCCGACCGCTTCGGCCGCCGGCCGGTGCTGCTGGCGGGCCTGGCGCTGTACACCGTGGCCAGCGTGCTGAGCGCGCTGGCGCCGTCGATCGGCTGGCTGGTGTGGTGGCGCGCGCTGCAGGGCGCGGCGATGGCGGCCGCCGTGACCTGCGGGCGCTCGATCATCCGCGACCTGTACGCGCCGCACGAAGGGGCCCGCGTGATGTCGCGCGCACTGACCGGCCTGGGCGTGATCGCGATGGCCAGCCCGGTGATCGGCGGCCTGCTCGCGCAGCACCTGGGCTGGCATGCGGCGCTGATGGCACCGGCGGTGTTCGGCGCGTTGACGCTGGCCTTCATCGCGTCGCGCTTCGAAGAGACGGTGCCGGCGCGGAATGCCGGCGCGACGCGGCTCGGCCCGCTGCTGCGCAACTGGGGCAGCGTGCTGCGCCACCCGACCTTCCAGGCCTGGGCGGCGCTGTCGGCGTTCACCTACGGCGGGCTGTTCTTCCTGCTCGCCGGGTCGTCGTTCGTGTTCATCGAGGTGCTGGGCACGTCGCGGGTGGGCTATGGCGTGATCATGCTGAGCAACTCGCTCGCGTACACGCTGGGCACGCTGCTGTGCCGGCGCCTGCTGGCCTCGCACGGGCTGCGCCGTGCGGTGGCGGTGGGGGGCGGCTTCACACTCGGCGGCGGCGTGACGATGGCGGCGCTCAGCCTCGCCGGCGTGCACGAGGTGTGGGCGATCGTGCTGCCGCAGTGGCTGTATGCGGTCGGCCACGGCATCCACCAGCCCTGCGGGCAGGCCGGCGCGGTCGGGCCGTTCCCCGAGAAAGCCGGCACCGCGGCCTCGCTGTCGGGCTTCGGCATGACGCTCAGCGCGCTCGCGGTCGGGCTGTGGCTCGGCAAGCACCTGGACGGCACCGTGTACCCGCTGACGCTCGGCATCGGGGTGTGCAGCGTCGGCGTGGCCGCGGTCGCGTGGACGCTGGTGCAGCGGCACGGCGAGCCGCCGCGGCCGGCCACTGCCGCCACGCAGGCCGCCTGAACAAATTCAAGACAAAGCTTTCCGATGACTGCATCCCTGAACTACCTCTGCCTCGCCGGCCCCACCGCCTCCGGCAAGACCGCCGCCTCGCTCGCGATCGCGCAGGCGCTGGCCGAACGCGGCAGGCCGGTCGAGATCATCAGCGTCGACTCGGCGCTGGTCTACCGCGGCATGGACATCGGCACCGCGAAACCCGGCGCCGCCGAGCGCGCCGTGGTGCCGCACCACCTGATCGACATCATCGAGCCGAGCGAGGCCTATTCGGCCGCGCGCTTCGTCATCGATGCCGAACGGCTGATCGCCGAGATCCGCGCGCGCGGCCGGCTGCCGCTGCTGGTGGGCGGCACGATGCTGTACTTCAAGGCGCTGTTCGAGGGGCTGGACGCGATGCCCGCCGCCGACCGCGCGGTGCGTGCCGCGCTCGAGGCGCAGTGCGAGCGCGACGGCCTGCATGCGCTGTACCGCGAGCTGAAGCGCGTCGACCCCGTGACCGCCGCGCGGCTGAAGCCGGGCGACCAGCAGCGCATCCAGCGCGCGCTGGAGGTGTACCGCGTCAGCGGCCAGCCGATCTCGTCGTTCCACACCGAGAAGCCGGCGCGCGAGCTGCCGCCGCTGATCTCGCTGGAGCCGAGCGACCGCGCCTGGCTGCACCAGCGCATCGAAACGCGCTTCCACCAGATGCTGGAAGACGGCCTGGTCGACGAAGTGCGTGCGCTGGAGGCGCGCGGCGATCTCGATGCCGACATGCCGTCGATGCGCTGCGTCGGCTACCGGCAGACCTGGGAGGCGCTGGTCGAAGACGACCTCAGCGAGCTGCCGGAACGCGGCATCGCGGCGACGCGCCAGCTCGCGAAGCGGCAGATCACCTGGCTGCGCGGCATGCCGCAGCGGCAGGTGATCGCCTGCGATGCGCCGGACGCGATCGAACGCGCGGTGGCATGCGCTGTCGAGTGCGCAGCGCAGCTGGCGGCATGACGACCCTGCTCGAGGTGCGGGGCTTGGCCAAGCGCTATGGCGACACGCCGGTCTTCGCCGGGGTCGACCTGGCGCTCGCGGCCGGCGAGTTCGTCGCGGTGCTCGGCGAATCGGGCGTCGGCAAATCGAGCTTCCTGAACTGCCTGGCCGGCCTCGACACGGTGGACGCCGGCTCGGTCCACATCGCCGGCACCGAGATCACCGCGCTCGACGACACGCAGCAGGCGCTGTTCCGCCGCGCCCACCTCGGCTTCGTGTTCCAGGCCTTCCACGTGCTGCCGCACCTGAGCGTGGCGCAGAACGTCGGGCTGCCGCTGCTGCTGCAGCACCGGCCCGACGAGGCGCGGGTGGAGGCGCTGCTGAAGGCGGTCGGCCTCGACGGGCTCGGGCCGCGGCTGCCACAGACCTTGTCCGGCGGGCAGTTGCAGCGCGTCGCGATCGCCCGCGCGCTGGTGCACCGGCCGCAGCTGATCCTGGCCGACGAGCCGACCGGCAACCTCGACCCGGCCACCGCCGAGCGGGTGATGGACCTGCTGTCGTCGCAGGTGCGCGAACAGGGCGCCGCCTGCGTGCTGGTGACGCACTCGCGCACCGCCGCTGCGCGCGCCGACCGCGTGCTGACGCTCACTTCGACCGGCATGAGCGCCTGACACCGTGCTGTCGCTGCTGCGCCACCTGTCCTGGCCCGAGCTGCGGCACCACCCGTGGCGCAACCTGGCCGCGCTGCTGGCAGTGATGCTCGGGGTCGCGCTCGCGTTCTCGGTGCAGCTGATCAACCAGTCGGCGCTCGGCGAGTTCAGCTCGGCGGTGCGGGCCGTCAACGGCGAGCCGGATTTCGAATTGCGCAGCCAGCGAGGCGGCTTCGATGAAGGGCTGTACGGCCGCGTCGCGACCTGGCCGCAGGTGGCGATCGCCAGCCCGATCGTCGAACTCGACACCTACGCCTTCGATGCGCAGGGGCAGCGCGTGCCGCTGCACGTGGTCGGCGTGGATGCGCTGGTGGCCGGGCCGCTGTCGCCGGCGTTGATGCCGCGGCCTGACACACGGGCGGATGCGGGTGCGGACAGCGATGCGGACCGCTTCGCGGTGCTGGCCGCCGACTCGGTGTTCCTGAACGCCCAGGCGCAGCAGCAGCTCGGGCACCCGCGCAGCGTGCGCCTGCAGACGACGGCGGGCAGCGTCGAACTGCAGGTGCGCGGCAGCGTCGGCGCCAACGGGCCGGCGCTCGCGGTGATGGACATCGCCGGCGCGCAATCCACCTTCGGCTGGTTGGGCCGGCTCAGCCGCATCGACGTGCGGCTCGCGCCCGGCGCCGACCGCGAGGCGGTGCTGCGCGCGCTGGCGCTGCCCGAGGG
>NZ_JBFULV010000203.1:0-4376 GCF_054049715.1 Rhizobacter sp. P5_C2
CTTCGCGGCCGCACCCTTGGCCGGCGGCTTCGCGGCGCGCGGCTCGAACTCGAAGCTGACCTTGCCCTCCTTCTTGTCGAACGCCAGGAAGGCCTTGAACTTGCGCCGCGTCTTGTTCGAGACGAAGTTCTCCAGCAGGTCGGTCTTGCCGGTGGCGAGCAGCTTGCTCATCTGTTCGCGCGCCACCGGCTGCTGCAGGATGATCTTGCCGCTCTTGAAATCGCAGGTGATGTGCGCGCCGACCGCGTGCTCGCAGACGTAGGAGCTGCCGAACTCGAACACCCGGCCCTGGCACTTCGGGCAATGGCCCAGGCTCTCCTGGTCGGAGAAGTCGACCGGCTCGCCGGCTTCGGCGTTCTTCGCGTCCTCGCCGAAATCGAACTCGAGCTTCCAGTTCTTGATCTCGTCGTCGAAGGCGAGCTTCAGCTCGGCGGTGAACGGCCAGCCGGCCTTAGAGCGGAAGCCCTCGAGCGGGCCGATCTTCTTGTCGGCGATGAAGCGTTCGACCTCGTCCAGCTCGAAGCTGCGCCCGCCGGGGATCTTGCTGATCGAGAAGCCGCAGCCGTTGTCCTCGGCCGGGCTGGTGCCGACGCAGGTGAAGCGGCGGTAGTTCTCCTTCACGACGCCGCTGCAGTTGGGGCAGGGCGTCTTCAGCGTCGCGTAGTCGCCGGGGATGGTGTCGCGGTCGTATTCCTTGGCCTTCGCGACGATGCGCTGCGTCATCGCGGCGATCTCGGCCATGAAGGTCTCGCGGCTGAGCTTGCCCTTCTCCATCTCGGACAGCTGGAACTCCCAGTTGCCGGTCAGCTCGGGCTTGGTCAGGTCCTCGACACCCAGGCCGCGCAGCAGCGTGGTCAGCTGGAAGGCCTTGGCCGTCGGGATCAGCTCGCGCCCCTCGCGGTGCATGTACTTCTCGAGGATCAGCCCTTCGATGATGGACGCGCGCGTGGCCGGCGTGCCCAGGCCCTTTTCCTGCATCGCCTCGCGCAGCTCGTCGTCGTCGATCAGCTTGCCGGCGCCTTCCATCGCCGACAGCAGCGTCGCCTCGCTGTAGCGCGCCGGCGGCCGGGTCTTCATCGGGTTGACCGCCACCTCTTCGGTGCGCACCATCTCGCCGGCCGCCACCGCCACCAGGTTGGCGTCGTCTTCCTGTGCCTCGCGGCCGTACACCGCGAGCCAGCCCGGCTTCACCATCACCTTGCCGTTGGTCTGGAAGCTGTGCTCCTTGCCGGCCGCCTTCACGGTGCTGATGCGGGTGGTGACCATGAACTCGGCCGACGGGTAGAACACCGCGAGGAAGCGCTTGACGACCATGTCGTACAGCTTGGCCTCGACCTCGGTCAGGCTGCGCGGTGCCTGCAGCGTCGGGATGATCGCGAAGTGGTCCGACACCTTCGCGTTGTCGAAGATGCGCTTGTTCGGCTTGACGTAGCCTTCCTTCAGCGCCTTCGCGGCATGCGCCGACAGCGGGCGCAGCGGGCCCGGCATGTCGTCGGTGGCCAGCATCTGCATCGTGTCCTTCACGACGGCGACATAGTCCTCGGGCAGGTGCTTGCTGTCGGTCCGCGGGTAGGTCAGCACCTTGTGCTTCTCGTACAGCGCCTGCGCGATGCTGAGCGTCGTCTTCGCGCTGAAGCCGAAGCGGCCGTTGGCCTCGCGCTGCAGCGTCGTCAGGTCGTACAGGCCGGGCGCGCTCTGCGTGCTGGGCTTGGCCTCTTCGGTGACGCTGGCCGGCTGGCCGCGCGTGGCCTCGGCGATGGCGTTCGCATCGGCCGCGTTCCACAGGCGGTCGGCGCGCTGCTCGGCGTCGTCGGGGTTCTTCTTCCACTTCGGGTCGAACCACTTGCCGTCGTACTCGCCGGCCTGCGCCGCAAAAGTGGCCTTCAGCTCCCAGTAGTCGCGCGAGACGTGCTTGCGGATCTTTTCCTCGCGCTCGACGACGATCGACAGCGTGGGCGTCTGCACCCGCCCGACGGTGGTCAGGAAGAAGCCGCCGTCGCGCGAGTTGAAGGCCGTCATCGCCCGCGTGCCGTTGATGCCGACCAGCCAGTCGGCCTCGGAGCGGCTGCGCGCGGCCTGCGCCAGGCCCTGCAGGCTCTCGTCGCTGCGCAGGTTGTCGAAGCCGTCGCGGATGGCCGCCGGCGTCATGCTCTGCAGCCACAGCCGGCGCACCGGGTGCTTGCTCTTCGCATGCTGCTGGATCAGCCGGAAGATCAGCTCGCCCTCGCGGCCCGCGTCGCAGGCGTTGATCAGGTCGGTGACGTCCTTTCGCTTGACCAGCTTGACGATCGCGTTCAGCCGGCCCTTGCTCTTGTCGATCGGGTTCAGATCGAAGTGCGGCGGGATCACCGGCAGGTTCGCGAAGCTCCACTTGCCGCGCTTCACGTCGAACTCCTCCGGCGCCTTGATCTCCAGCAGGTGGCCGACGGCGGAGGTCACGATGTGGTGCTCGCCTTCGAAGTACTCGTCGTGCTTGTCGAACTTGCCCGCGGTGGGCGTCAACGCGCGCACGATGTCCTGGGCGACGGAGGGCTTCTCGGCAATGATCAGTGACTTGCTCATGGGACTTTCTGGTGATGGCTCGGCCGGGGTCGGCGCGTGCTCTCTACAATCCGGGCTTCTCGCGCGCATGCACGCATACGCATGCACGCGCGCGCACCCATGAATTCAATGTACCCAAAGAAATCGATGACGCAAGCCGGCACCGTCAAGTCCCCTCGGTCCAGATCGACCCCCGTGAAAGCCGCGGGCCAGGCGGCCGCCGCCGGCCGGCGCATCCAGGTGCGCCGCTCCGGCGTGCACGGCAAGGGCGTGTTCGCGATCGCCCCGATCGCCCGCGGCGAGGTCGTCATCGAGTACAAGGGCGAGGTCATTCCCTGGGAAGAGGCGCTGCGCCGCCACCCGCACGACCCGAAGGATCCGAACCACACCTTCTACTTCCAGCTCGACGGCGACATGGCGATCGACGCCAAGTACGGCGGCAACGCGGCGCGCTGGATCAACCATGCCTGCACGCCGAACTGCGAATCCGACGAGATCGACGGCCGGGTGTTCATCAAGGCCCGGCGCGCCATCAAGCCGGGCGAGGAACTGTTCTACGACTACGGCCTGATCATCGACGAGCGCTACACGCCGAAGCTGAAGAAGGAATACGAATGCCGCTGCGGCACCCGCAACTGCCGCGGCACGATGCTGGCCCCGAAGCGCTGAGGCTGCGATGAGCGACCACCCCGAAGACGACCCCCTCGATCCGACGCTGCCCGCGCCGACGCCGCAGCACTGGGGTGCCGAGGCGCTGTGGCAGCAGCTCGAGCCGCTGCTGCCGGGACTGAGCATCGAGGTGGTCGCGCGCATCTCGTCGACCAACACCGCACTGCTCGAGCGCGCCCGCGTCAACATGAGCGCGATCGACGAGGCCGCGGCCGAGCTGGTGCAGGTGCGCCGCAGCGTCGAGAGCGCCGCGTTCGGCCGGCGTGCAGCCGACGTGCAGCCCTGCCTGCTGGTGGCCGAGCACCAGACCGGCGGGCGCGGCCGCATGGGCCGCGTCTGGAAGGCCGCGCCGGTCGCCTCGCTGACCTTCTCGCTGTCGCTGCCGATGAACCCGCCCGACTGGTCGGGGCTGTCGCTCGCGGTCGGGGTCGCGCTGGCCGAGGCGCTCGATCCATCCCCCCCATCCCCCCCGGGCGACGCCGGCGCGCCGCGCATCGGCCTGAAGTGGCCGAACGACCTGTGGCTGATGGAGCCGGGCGCCGAAGGGGCCCGGATCGGCCGCAAGCTCGGCGGCGTGCTGATCGAGACGGTGGCGGCCGGCCCGCGGCGGCTGGCGGTGATCGGCATCGGCATCAACGTGCAGCCGATGCATGCCACCACCGAGCTGAACACCGGCTACGGCTGCGTGCAGGAACTCGACCCCACGCTGACCGCGCCGGGCACGCTGGCCCGCGTGGCGCTGCCGCTGGTGAAGGCGCTGATCGAGTTCAACCGGCGCGGCTTCGGTGCCTTCGTCGACCGCTTCGCCACCCGCGACCTGCTGCGCGGCCGCGCCATCACGACGACGCAGGCCGACGTGGCCGAGGGCATCGCCGACGGCGTCAGCGCCAACGGCATGCTGCGCGTGAGCACCGCCACCGGCCCGCGCGAGGTCGGCAGCGGCGAGGTCAGCGTGCGCCTGACACCGTCCGATGGCGGTGCGCCCGACCCGCAGGCCGAGGACGCCTGATGCTGCGCGCGATCGTGCTGTTGCTGCTGCTGGCGAACCTGGGCTTCTATGCCTGGACGCAGGGGCAGCTCGACGGCGTGGTCGGCGTGCGCGCGCAGGGCGACCGCGAGCCCGAGCGGCTGGCGCGCCAGGTGCGTGCCGACAGCGTGCGGATCCT
>NZ_JBFULV010000204.1:0-4206 GCF_054049715.1 Rhizobacter sp. P5_C2
GCTCGAGTGGGGGCAGCGCCGGCTGGCGCAGGCCGGCCTGCCGGGCGAGCTGCGCTTGCAGGACTACCGCGACATCGACGACGGGCCATTCGATGYCGTCGTGTCGATCGAGATGTTCGAGGCGGTTGGCCGCGCGTACTGGCCCGGCTTCTTCGCGATGCTGCGCCGCCAGCTGAAGCCGGGCGGCCGGGCCTGCATCCAGAGCATCACGATCCGCGACGACCTGTTCGAGCGCTACGTGCGCTCGACCGATTTCATCCAGCAGTACATCTTCCCCGGCGGCCTGCTGCCGAGCCCGCAGGCCTTCCGCGCCGCGGCGGCGCGCGCGGGTTTGCGGGTCGTCAACGAGCTGTCGTTCGGCGGGGACTATGCCGAAACGCTGCGCCGCTGGCGCGAGCGTTTCCTTGCTGAAGATGCAGGCGTGCGCCGCCTGGGCTTCGACACCCGCTTCATGCGCACCTGGGAGTTCTACCTCGCGTACTGCGAGGCCGCCTTCGAGACCGGCAACACAGGGGTGATGCAGTTCACCCTCGAGTGCGCGGCCTGAGAAGAATCAGAGCCAGCCCTTGCGGCGGAAGTACCAGAACGGGGCGATCACGCTGAGCGCCATCAACACCAGCGCGTACGGGTAGCCGAGCGACCAGTCCAGCTCCGGCATCGCCTTGAAGTTCATCCCGTAGATGCTCGCGATCAGCGTCGGCGGCAGCAGCGCGACGCTTGCCACCGAGAACAGCTTGATGATCTTGTTCTGGTTGATGTTGATGAAGCCGACCGTCGCGTCCATCAGGAAGTTGATCTTGTCGAACAGGAACGCGGTGTGGCTGTCCAGCGAATCGATGTCGCGCAGGATCTGGCGTGATTCCTCGAACTGCTCGGCGTTCAGCATGCGGCTGCGCATCATGAAACTCACCGCACGCCGGGTGTCCATCACGTTGCGGCGGATGCGGCCGTTCAAGTCCTCCTCGCGCGCGATCGCGGCCAGCACCAGCGCGGCGTCGCTGTCGGTGATCTCCTTCTTCAGCACCCGCGCGCCAACCGCCTCGAGGCTGTCGTAGATGCCTTCGAGCGCATCGGCGCTGTACTCGGCATCGGCGTCATAGAGCTTCAGCAGCACGTCCTTCGCGTCTTCGATCAGCGCCGGGATGCGGCGCGCCCGCAGGCGCAGCAGCCGGAACACCGGCAGGTCTTCGCCGTGGATCGAGAACAGCACCTTGTTGTGCAGGATGAACGCGACCCGCACGTTGCGCGGGGTTTCGTCGTCATCGATCAGGAAGTCGGAGCGGATGTGCAGCTCGCCGTTGTCTTCTTCATAGAAGCGGGCCGATTCCTCCAGGTCGTCGTCGACCACGTCCTCGGGGATGGTCACGCCGAAATGCTCGGCGATCCAGCTTTTTTCTTCGGGGGTCGGCGCCTCGAGGTCGACCCACACCGGCGTCACGTGGGCCAGGGTGTCGGCGCTCGCGATCTCTTCCTGAAACAGGCGGCCGTTGACCAGCGTGAACACATTCAGCATGCAAGGGCTCCGGCAGACGTTCAGGTCAACGCAGGATTATCACATCGCTGAAAACGTCGACCTTCTCACGCCTTCGGCGCGGCGTCCAGTGCGGGGGGCCGATACCGGTGTTTTGCGGGTGTCTTTTGCTTGTCACACCCCACGTCCGGGTGCACACTGTTTTCAACGACCTCCCGGTCCACCCCTTTCGAAGCATTTCCAAGCATCTCCACGCATCGCCTCCAGCCGTTCACGGCGACCCCCTCCCGCTTTCCCCCACACCCCTGCGAAAGGAGATCTCATGAATTTGACGATCAGCGGACACCACCTCGAGGTGACACCGGCCCTGCGTGAGTATGTGCTCACCAAGCTGGACCGGATCACGCGCCATTTTGACCAGGTGGTGGACATCAACGTGCTGCTATCCGTCGAGAAGCTGAAGGAGAAGGAACGCAGGCAAAAGGCTGAAGTCACGCTGCATGTCAAGGGAAAGGACATCTTCGTCGAGAACTGCCATGAAGATCTCTACGCGGCCATCGACCAGTTGATGGACAAGCTGGACCGGCAGGTTTGCCGCCACAAGGACAAGCTGCAGGACCACCACCACGTGGCTGCCAAGCGGATCGATGCGACCTTGTGAGTCCGCGACGCATCTGAACGACCGTGAAGCGGCCTGCGGGCCGCTTTTTCGTTCTGATGAAAGGGCCGTTCTTCGTGCCGCTTCCGGTTGGATTTCTGCAAGGTTTCGCCCGCACCTGGTGCGCCGCACCCCCCAAACAGGTCCCGCACGTTGCTGCAATGCAGCGTCGCGTGCAGAATTTGGCCTCTGGCGACGCAGTCCGGCCCCGTGCTGTCAACCCGGTTTCTATAATTTCCCGTTAAGACTGTCGCGGCATACCGCCGTGGCACATCGCCGAATGAATGCCTCCATCCGAGGCCAGAAGTGACCCGCCGATGAACCGACTCGCCGCCATTCTCCCCGTGACCAACGTCCTGATCGACGTGGAGGCCACCAGCAAGAAGCGTGCGTTCGAGCATGCGGGCCTGCTGTTCGAGAACCAGCACGCCATCGCGCGTGCCACCGTCACCGACAACCTGTTCGCCCGCGAACGCCTGGGTTCCACCGGGCTGGGCCACGGGGTTGCCATCCCGCACGGCCGCATCAAGGGCCTGAAGAATCCGCTGGCCGCCGTCGTGCGCGTGCAGCAGCCGATCCCGTTCGACGCCCCTGACGACGAGCCGGTCAGCCTGCTGATCTTCCTGCTGGTGCCCGAAGCCGCGACGCAGCGCCACCTCGAGATCCTGTCCGAGATCGCCGAGATGCTCAGCGAGCGCGAGTTGCGCGAGCGCTTGAAGAGCGAAGCCCCGGCCGCGCGCGTCCATGAGCTGATCTCCAATTGGGAACCGCTGAAGTCGGTCGCATGACCCCGTCCACGGGGTTCGACAGGGCCTTCGCGTGAAACCGTCGGTCATCAGCGCCGAGGCGCTGTTCGAGGAACACCGCCCGGCGCTGCGCTGGGAATGGATTGCCGGGCACGCCCACCCGGAGCGCCGCTTCGACGAGGCTGCGGTGCGCAACGCGCAATCGGCCGCCGACCTGGTCGGCTACCTGAACTACATCCACCCGTACCGCGTGCAGATCGTCGGCCGCCGCGAGGTTGCCTACCTGCAGGATGCGTCGCCGGAAGACCAGGAGCGCCGCATCCAGCGCATCGTGACGCTGGAGCCGCCGGTGGTGATCGTTGCCGACAAGCAGATTCCGCCGAACCGGCTGGTCGCGCTGTGCGACCGGGCCGACATCCCGCTGTTCGTCACCGACGAATCGGCCGGCCACGTGATCGACGTGGTGCGAGGCTATTTGAGCCAGCTGTTTGCCGAGCGCACGACGCGCCACGGCGTGTTCATGGACATCCTCGGCGTCGGCGTGCTGCTGACCGGTGAGTCGGGCCTGGGCAAGAGCGAGCTGGGGCTGGAGTTGATCTCGCGCGGCCACGGGCTGGTGGCCGATGACGCGGTCGACCTGTTCCGCACCTCGCAGACGGCGCTCGAGGGGCGCTGCCCGGAGCTGCTGATGAACCTGCTGGAGGTGCGCGGCATCGGGCTGCTCGACATCAAGGCGATCTTCGGCGAGACCGCGGTGCGCCGGAAGATGCGGCTGAAGCTGATCGTGCACCTGGTGCGCAAGGAGACGCTGGACCGCGACTTCGAGCGCCTGCCCTACGAGCCGCTCAACGAGGACATCCTGAACGTGCCGGTGCGCAAGGTGGTGATCGCGGTGGATGCCGGGCGCAACCTGGCGGTGCTGGTCGAGGCGGCGGTGCGCAACACCATCTTGCAGCTGCGCGGCATCGACACGTATCGGGAGTTCATCGAGCGGCATCAGCGGGCGATGCAGAACCCAGGCCTGGAGTGAGGCGCTGCCCGGGCGGACGATGACCGCTTTCCCCCTTTTCCCGGGGGCTGATCACTGCGTGAGGCTGCTGCCGGGTCTCGCCCCGGCGGGCGAGTCACTTTCATTTGCCTTGCCAAATGAAAGTAACGGCGGTTTCAAAGGTGAAGTGCAACACTCCAGCCCCCTGAGAGCCGTTGCATGACAAGAACCTACGAACAATTGAGCGCCGAGGACCGAGGCGTGATCATGGCGCTGAGTTCCCAGGGCAGCAGCGCACGAGCCATTGCCAGGACGCTGCAACGAGCTGCCAGCACCATCACCC
>NZ_JBFULV010000205.1:0-4075 GCF_054049715.1 Rhizobacter sp. P5_C2
GCATCCGTCGCGTTCGAGGGCGGGAACGATTGAGGTGAGCTTTTCCTCAGAAGCATCAGTGAAGAAGTATCCCCACAGCATGGGCTTCGACATGTCCCATTTCGCGCCGCTCGCGATGCTCGAAAACATCTCTTCCAATTGTTCGAGTTCGATCATTTGATGACTCTGTATACAGTTCGTACGGCGCACTCTACAGTGGACGGGCGCGACCAACCTTCGCGCCACTCGGCGGAAGTCGCATGTCGGCCACGACCGGTCGGCCCCGAGCGGCAGCTATCGGGCAGCCACCGCTACACCAATCATGGAGTCCTGTTTTGATGAGCCAAGACCTTGAGATTGACTGCAATCGACACGGGCGGTCTGTAGCCGCCGCAGTGTGTGGTCATGTCCTGCAGTCAGGCTCTCCGCTAGGGTTTGTCGAAAACAGTTCCAACCCGCTGGACCAGCAGGGGTGGTGCTTCGCTTGTGAGCTTGTCTTCTCACAGGAACAGGACAGGACGCCACGGTTCAGGGCCTTCTGCAACCATACCGAGGTCTGCTCGCGCTGCTACGACGAAATCAAGGGCAGGCACATGTTTGCATGGCCGGGGCGCGAGCATAGCCATTGACGCAAATCGGCCACTTGCAGTCAGTCGCGAGCGACAGCTTTCGGATAGCCTAGCCGCCTCAATCACGCTCCTCGCAACTCGTGATCCCGCTCGATCGCTTCACCGACGACTGCCATGATTGAAGCCGTGAACCCTCGCACTGTCGAAGACCTGCTGCGTGCGCTCGACGCAGGCGCCACACTCAAGTACCTATTCTTTTGGGGCCACCAACCGAACGCCGACGGCTCTATCGGAAAGGAATGCCTCAGCCAGTGGTTCGAGGCCGGCTTCGAGGTCGATGGCCAGCACTACCTGACCGCTGAGCATTTCATGATGGCGGAGAAGGCGCGACTCTTTGGCGATGAGGCGGCGCGCATTCGAATCCTGGCTTGCAGAACACCGGCGGAGGCGAAGAAGCTCGGCCGAACTGTGGAGGCCTTCGACGACGCCGTTTGGGAGGCCGCACGCTCTGAGATTGTTGTGAGAGCGAACCAGGCGAAGTTCTCGCAGAACCTTGCGATGCGAGACTACTTGCTCGCCACGGGTAACCGCGTGCTCGTCGAGGCCAGCCCGGTAGACCGCATCTGGGGCATCGGCCTGGCCGCGAACGATATGGCGGCCTTGCATCCGGGAGCATGGTGTGGACTGAACCTTCTCGGATTTGCCTTGATGGAAGTACGGAGCCGGCTGACGTAGGCGCCACGCCAAGTGTCCCAATCCGGCCACAACCGGTCGATCGCCACTGTCGGCTCTGGGCAATCTCTTTTGGACAATGTGAGAACACTATGGTTCGCAAGACCACGATCGCGTCGGCCGGCAATGTGATGCCAGGAGCGCTTGCCTGTCTCGAGAAGCAAGGCTTCGCCGTATCGATTGACGAAGGGTTGTGGCGTGCCGAGTCCGAGTTTCGAACCTTCTTGGGAGAGGATCCCTTGATCCTCCTGGGTCTCGTGATGTTCCACGACATGCGAGGCGACGATTGGCGGCCCTCCGACGCGGAGGTTGATCAGTTCGTCGCCCTGGACCAAAGTCGTGCATAGGCGCCTCGGTGGGCAAGAGTCGGCCACAAGGCGTCCGTCGCAACTGGCCGCTTTTGGGGTAGCGCGGCAACAGGCTAGGATGCCTGCCTCACGCCGCGTGCAGGGAAGAAAGACTGCCGCAGCCGTCGCCACAGGGGTGTCCTCCATAACACGTCAGTCCGCAGAAAGATGAACAGCCGCATTCGGAAACAGGTAGATGAGCTTAGCGCCGAGGACTTTGAGGCTTTCTCGTGCTGGGAGTACGCGAGCGACGAAGAAGGCCGGAATGGGCTGGACGAATGCACAGTCAGGCCACTGGATCCGTCGCGCCTCAAAGTCGAGACTGGCCAGGTCATGATTCAAGCAGTTTTCTTCTTCCCAAACGGGCGCGTACGCCTTGGGATGATGACGCTCAATGCTGGTGACGATCCTTCGGGGCATCAGCCCGTCATGTTCCTCGGCAAGAAGCACTTGCACTTCTACAGCGGTGCCTCCGAGCCAAGCAAGACGGAGGTTCGATCATTCCGAAAAGCCGTAGAGCAGGTTTGCCCTTCGCCGTTCCCGATACGGTTCGTTTCGTCGGTCCTTGACGTCGACGGTCGGCCGATTGCCTATGGCGAACTACGTGGCTTGTACTGGCTGGCAAATTGGAGAACCAATGAGCTTCGCGTTGCAGCCTGACCCGTCAGCTGCAGCACCCGAGAGGCTGTAGTCGGCCACAAGCTGTCCTTCGCCAGTGACCGCTCTCGGGCCGTCTACCTGCAGCCGCAGSCCCGACATTTCGGCACAGATCAAAACGGYGGCGCCGGACTACCCTTCATCAGCAAGTAGTGCGTCGTCAGGCCCGATGTGCGCGGGTGATTTCCACGTCGCATCACGCGTCGACCTCGGCACCAATCCATCGACACCTAGCATCTGCGCGAAAAGCGCCATGCGAATGGGCACGCCGTTATCCGTCTGTCTGAAGATTGCCAGACGGGRATCCAGATTGAGGTYGGCGCTCAAATCAAAGGCRCCCGGCCGGCTGTCACGCGGCAGCGGATGCATGACCACCGTGTCGGGTTTGCCCGTGGCATCGACGATGGCGCGATTGATTTCGAAGCTCTGATCGTAGCCATCGACCGATTCGTCGGTGAAGCGCTCCTTCTGGATMCGAGTGGCGTACAGGACGTCTGCGCCGATCACCGCGGTTCGCAGATGGTTGCTTTGCACCAAGACATGCCCGGCGCGCGCGGCCACTTCGACGATCTCCGTCGGCATCTCCAGCGAGCGGGGTGAGACGAGCGTGATCTTCAGGCCCCGATACAGCGCCAGCAGCTTCAGCAGCGAGTGGACRGTCCGGCCGTATTTGAGATCTCCCGCCAACACCACATGAGCGCCATCGAGCAACTTGCCGATACGCGAGAACTCACGCTGCACGGTRTAGAGGTCAAGCAAGGCCTGGCTGGGATGCTCCCCAGGTCCGTCGCCGCCATTGATGATGGGAATGTTGGTCGCCTTCGCAAACTCTGCTACGGATCCCCGGTCGGGATGCCGAATGACCAGCGCATCGACATAGCCACTGATGACACGGCTGGTGTCGTAGATGGATTCGCCCTTGGCCATCGACGAGAACGTGAAGCCGGTGGTGTCGCAGACCGACCCTCCMAGACGACAGAACGCAGCACCGAAGCTCACTCGCGTGCGGGTGCTGGCTTCAAAGAACAGGTTCCCCAGGACGGCGCCCTCGAGCACGCGTGTGACCTTTCGGCGGCGGGCAATGGGCTGCATGACATCGGCCAGAGCAAACAGCGATTCGACGGTCTCGCGGGTGAATTGAGACACCGACAGCAGGTGTTTGGCACTAGGCCAGGATTCAAGAGGYGAGWCWYCCAAAGAGGGTACGCTATGCGTACTTCCTGCATCAMCTTCGGCTCTTGAAAGAATCTCACCYACAAAGCGTCTGACGACCTCAGGCATGGCGCGATATTCGGCTGAGTCGTCAGGGAGTAGCCAGGTGTCAAGAGCGCGTTTTCGACTGCCAATGCGCTCGGCGAAGGCCTCGCGTGTCATGTTCAGACGACGCATGGCGTCTCGGAGAAGGACTTGCTGCGCTCGAATCATGAGTCGGCATTCTATACGCAATGCGTACTTTCAAGTGGCACAGGGTGCGAGGCCTGTGGCCGGCGAACTGGAACTCTCCAGCCACCGCGCGCCGAGCACAGCGCCAAAGCGCGCATGCGGCCAGAAGCGGCCAGACGTGAACGGCGGCTTTCGGACAGGGTGCCCCCAAGGCTGCGAGCCTGATCTCTGCGGGGTTCGGCCGCTCACTCAGACCCTGGCGAGGAAGGCCGCCGCATCACCCGCTTCGCACTTCCAGTCTGCGAAAACCCCGACCAGATTGCATTCCACGCAGCGGCAGGCGATGTAGTACCAACGCACGTCATGTGTGCCCTCGTACACGGAGACGCCGGACATCAGCTCGAACAC
>NZ_JBFULV010000206.1:0-3418 GCF_054049715.1 Rhizobacter sp. P5_C2
GCCCGCTGCCGGCGGCGCCGCTGGCCTGGCGCGACACGCCGCCCGGCGGCGAGGTGCCGACGCGCAGCACGGCCGAGGTGCGGGTGCAGGGCAGCGCGGCGTTCTGGCAGGAGCAGTCGGACCTGATCGAGAGCGAGGGCGACGACGAGCATTTCATCGTCGAGACCGACGAGCTGGGCGGCAGCTCGCTGCGCTTCGGCGACGGCGTCAACGGCGCGGCCCTGGCCGAGGGCGCGGCGGTGGTCTGCCGCTGGCGCGTCGGCCAGGGCCGCGCGGGCAATGTCGGGGCCGACCGCCTGACCGGCTTCCGCGACCCGGGCGGCGCAGTGCTGCGGGTCTGGAACCCGCTCGATGTCGACAACGGCCGGGACCCTGAACCCGCCTCGGAGATCGTGCGGCGCGTGCCCGAGGCCTACCGGCAGCGCCAGTTGCGCGCGGTGACGCTGGCCGATTACGCGAAGCGCGCCGAAGAGCTGCCCGGCGTGGCCCATGCCCGCGCGCGCTACGCCTGGACCGGCAGCTGGCGCTGCGTGCGCGTGGCGATCGATCCGGCGGGCGGCACGGTGCTGCTCGAACCGCTGCGCGCGGCGATCGCCGAGCACCTGGAGGCGGTGCGCCTGATCGGCGAAGACCTCGAGGTGCGGCCCGCGACCTACGTGCCGCTGGACATCACGCTGACGCTGTGCGCACAGCCGGCCTACTGGCCGGAAGACCTGCGCGCCGAGCTGGAACAGGCCTTCGGCGACGGCTGGACGGCGCGCGGCGAGCGCGGCTTCTTCAACCCCGATGCGTGGACCTTCGGCCAGCCGCTGTACGCGAGCCAGCTGATCGGGCGCGCGCTCGCCGTCACCGGCATCGGCCGCGTGCTGCGGCTGGGCATGCGGCGCTGGAACCCCGGCAGCGGCGGCGGGCTGACCGTGATCGACATCGACCCGGCGGCTCTGCCGACCGCCTATGCCGACAAGCTGGCGATGGGCCCGTTCGAGATCCTGGTCGTCGCGAACGACCCGGACCACCTGGAGACGGGGCGCATCCGCTTCGAGATCACCGGAGGCCGGCGATGAGCTGCGACAACGACTGCAAGCGGCCGGTGGCGTTTCCGAAGCCGATCGTCAACCGGCCCGGGCTGTCGACGATCGACTACCGCATCGGCAGCTATGCCGACCTGCGCGAGCACATGCTGGGCCGGATCGACGCCGCGCCCGCGCTGGCCGACTGGACGCACCGCGGCACCGACGACCCCGGCATCGCGCTGGTCGAGGCCGCGGCCGAGGTCGGCGACATCCTCAGCTTCTACCAGGACCTGTACGCCAACGAGGCGTACCTCGGCACCGCGAAGTGGCGCGAGAGCGTGGCGCCGCTGGTGCGGCTGCTCGGCTACCGGCTCGCGCCGGGGCTGGGCGGGCGGGGGCGCTTCGCGTTCACCGTGAAGGGCGAGCGGCCGGTGTTGCTGCCGGCGGGGCTCGGGGTCAAGGCGCAGCTAGACGGGACCGACCCGCCGGCGGTGTTCGAGACCACGCGCGAGCTGCTGGCGTATCCCGCGCTGTCGGCCTTTCACCTGTATCGCCCGCGGCGCGCGCCGGAGATCCGCTACGGGGCGACGGTGTTCACGCTGGTGCTCGATGCGAACGCGGCGCCGACGCTGAAGGCCGGCGACCGGTTGATGGTGGGCGTGGCGCGCGATGGTGGCCAGTCCTTCGACCACCTGCAGGTGCTGGTGGTCGACAAGGTCGAGCAGGCCTTCGGCGACACGGTGCTGACGATGAAGGGCGCGCTGACGAGCCTGAAGAAGCCGGTGTTCAGCCTGGCGGTGTCGGCGTTCCTCAGTGCGCCGGCGCTGTCTCTTGCGTCATCACTGGCGTCATCGATCAGCACTGCCTTCTCGCTCGCGCCCGCGACGAGCCTGTTCACCAGCAGCTTCACGACCCTGCAGCTGTTCACGCCCAGCATCGACTTCCTCTCGTTCGCGCTGCTCGGCGCCGGTCTCGGTGTGCCGACCCTCGTGTCGACGCCGCGCCTGCAGGCCTGGAAACTCGGCGGCACGCACCGGCACTTCGGTCACAGCGCGCCGGCCACGCAGGTGGTGGTCGATGCCAAGGGCCGCGCGAGCACCGAGGACATGAGCTATGTGCGGCGGCTGAACGGCAGCACCTACGCACCGGCCGCGCCGGCGTTGACGTCCGCGCAGCTGCCGCTGGATGGTGAGGTGCGCAGCCTGGTCGCGGGCACGCGCGTGCTGGTCGAGGCCAACCTCAGCGCGCTGAACAGCGGCGATGCCGGCCGCAAGCGGCTGCTGGCGCGTCGCGTCGCGCAGCTAGATCGCCAGTCGCTTGCCTGGGGCCCGCTGAGCGGCGCCAGCACCGTGCTGAGCCTGGACGAGAACCTATTCATCAGCGAAGGCGCCAGCACGCTGGCCTATGCCGACATCCGCGGCATCAGCATCCACGAGGTGCAGGGCGAGCCGTTCCAGCTGCGCGCGCAGTTCGTGCCGACCGCGGCGACGCGCGGCACCGAGCTGCATTTCCACGGCACGGCCGAGCAGGCCGCGGCGCTCGCGAAGCGCGCGCTGCTGTTCGCCGGGCCGGGCGCGCAGCGGCTCGCGGCCAACGCGTTGTCGGTGGAACTTGGCGGCGTCGATGCTGACCAGCCGCAGTTCCACCGCGTGCTGCTCGATGCGGAGGTCGACTACGCCGACTTCGGTCACGTCGACCCGCTGGTCACGGTGCACGGCAACCTGGTCGAGGCGACGCAAGGCAAGACCGAGGCGCAGGCGACGCTGGGCGATGGCGATGCGCGCGCGGTGTTCCAGACCTTCGCGCTGCCGAAGCCGCCGTTGACCTACCTGCTCGACCCGACGCTCGCGCCGCCGCAGGTGCCGCAGTTGCAGGTGTGGGTCGACGGCGTTGCGTGGACTGCCGCCGACAGCCTGTTCGGGCGTGGGCCTGGCGACCGGGTTTACATCGTGCGCGAGGATGACGCCGGCAAGAGCTGGGTGCAGTTCGGCGACGGCAAAAGCGGCGCGCGGCTGCGATCGGGGCGCGGCAACGTGGTCGCCATCTGGCGCAGTGGCAGCGGCGCCCACGGCCCGCTGAAAGCCGATGCCAAGCCGTCCATCGACAAGAAGCTGCCCGGCCTGGATGCCGCGCTGCTGCTGGAACCGATCACCGGCGGCGCCGCGCCCGAAAGCGCCGACGGCGCGCGCATCGCCGCCCCCGGCACGATGCAGAGCCTGGGCCGCATCGTCAGCCTGGCCGATCACGAGGCCGAGGCGCTGGAGATCCCCGGCGTGCTGAAGGCGCGCGCCGCGTGGACGCTGGTCGACGGCTCGCCGCTGGTGCGCGTGACGCTGCTCACCGCGAGTGCCGCTGCAGCAGATGCGGCGGCCGCCGCAGATGCGCTGCGCGCGGCGGTGCGGGCG
>NZ_JBFULV010000207.1:0-3282 GCF_054049715.1 Rhizobacter sp. P5_C2
GCGTGCTGGTGGTCGGCGCCGGCGGCGGCGCGGCCGGTGCACTCGGCCCGCTGCTGGCCGCGCGGCCGGCGCAGCTGGTGCTGGCCAACCGCAACGTCGACAAGGCGCAGGCGCTGGTGGCCCGCCATGCGGCGCCGGCGCGCCATGCCGGGGTCGAGTTGCGCGCCACCGGCCTGGCCGACTGCGGCGAGGCCTTCGACGTCGTCGTCAACGCGAGCGCGAGCAGCCTGCAGGGCGCCGAAGTGCCGGTATCGCCGCGCGTGCTGCGCGCCGGCACGCTGGCGCTCGACATGATGTACGGCCCGGCCGCGCAGGGCTTCGTCGCGTGGGCGGCGCAGCATGGCGCGACCGGCCGCGACGGCCTGGGCATGCTGGTCGAGCAGGCCGGCGAGGCGTTCTTCGTCTGGCGCGGCGTGCGCCCCGACACCGCGCCGGTGCTGGCCGAGCTACAGGCGCGGCTGTCCGCCGCCAGCCGATGAAGAACGCGGTCCGCCAGGTCGCGCGGCTGATCGCGCTGTCGGTGCTGTCGGTGCTCGCGCTGCAGCTGTACTTCCTGGCCCGCGTCGCGCTGATGCTGGTGGTCGACCCGCAATCGACGACCTTCCAGCGCTCCGAGGCCTGGCGGCTGCTGACCGAGCAGCACCAGGTGCCGTGGAGCCAGGAGTGGCAGCCGTACGACCGCATCGCCGACACGCTGAAGCGGGCGGTGATCGCGTCGGAGGATGCCGGCTTCACCGAGCACAGCGGTGTCGAATGGGACGCGGTCGAGAAGGCCTGGGAAAAGAACCAGCGGGCCGAGGCGCGGGCCGACCGGATCAACGATCGCCTTGAGCAGCGCCCGCCGAAGGCCCACGCCACGCCGGCCCGCCGTGCCGAGCCCAAGATCATCGGCGGCTCGACGATCACGCAGCAGCTCGCGAAGAACCTGTTCCTCGGCAGCGAACGCAGCCTGCCGCGCAAGGCGCAGGAGTTCGTCATCACGTTCATGCTGGAGGGGCTGCTGTCGAAGCAGCGCATCCTCGAGATCTACCTGAACAACGTCGAGTGGGGCGAAGGCGTGTTCGGCGCGCAGGCCGCCGCGCGGCACTACTTCCGGGTCGACGCGGCAAGGCTCGCGCCGCTCCAGGCGGCACGCCTGGCGGTGATGCTGCCGGCGCCGAAGCGCTTCGAGAAGCGGCCGGGGTCGGCGTACGTGGTCGGGCGGGCGGGGACGGTCGTGTCTCGCATGGGGGCAGTCGAACTCCCGTAGCCCGGATGCCTCCTAGAATCCCGCGATGCCCTCCGACCTCGCCACCGAACTCGCCAGCGCCGCCGCCCGGCTGATCGTCGAGGAGGGCATGGAATACGGCCCGGCCAAGCGCCGCGCCGCGCGCGACCTCGGCAAGCGCAGCACCCGCCAGGTCGACCTGCCCGACAACGACCAGGTCGAGGACGAGGTGCGAGCCTACCTCGCGCTGTTCTGTGCCGACACCCAGCCCGCCGAGCTGCGCGCGCTGCGCGAGGTGGCGCTGCTGTGGATGGAGCGGCTGCAGGAATTCCGCCCGCATCTGTACGGCGCCGTGTGGCGCGGCACCGCGACGCGGCTCAACAGCGTGCGGCTGGAGCTGTTCTGCGACGACTCGAAGGAAGCCGAGCTCGCACTGATCGACCGCCGCGTGTCCTATGACGTCGGCAGCCTCGACGGCCCGCGTGGCGATCCGATCGACGTGCTGACCGTCAGCAGCCCGAGCGCCGCGCTCGGCGAGGAAGTGACCGTGCACCTGACCATCCTGGACCACGACGACCTGCGCGGTGCGTTGAAACCCGACAGCCGCGGCCGCAGCGAGCGCGGCGACCTGGCCGGGCTGCGTCGCTTGCTGGCCTCGGACGAGGCGTCGGCATGAACCGCCGGAAGGCACTGACGATCGGGGTGGGTGCCGTCGCGCTGGCCGCGGGCGCCGGCTTCGGCTGGTGGCGTGAGCGCAGCACGGCGCTGCCCGAAGCCGAACGCGCGCTGTGGGATCTCCAGTTCGACCGCCCCGAGGGCGGCTCGCTGCCGCTGGCCGGCCTGCGCGGCCAGCCATTGCTGCTGAACTTCTGGGCCACCTGGTGCGCACCGTGCGTGAAGGAGATGCCGTTGCTCGACGCCTTCCAGCGCGCCCACCAGCCGGCCGGCTGGCGCGTGGTCGGGCTGGCCGTCGACAGCCCGACCCCGGTGCGCGAGTTCCTGAAGAACGTGCCGGTCACGTTCCCGATCGGCCTGGCCGGGCTGACCGGCGTGGACCTGGCCCGCTCGCTCGGCAACGAACGCGGCGGCCTGCCATTCAGTGCCGTCTTCGGCCGCGATGGGCGCATCATCGCGCGCAAACTGGGCAGCATCGGCGAGCAGGACCTGGCCGGCTGGGTCCGACAGCTCGCTTGATCGGCCGGTGGGGGCCCTTCGGCCGAGATTTTTCTATATTGCAGTCTTCGGCCCCTAAAGCGCGTAAAGTTCAGCCTTCGCAAAATTCCGGGCCGCCTGCCCCAGGCGCCCGATCCGCGCTTCATGCACATCCTGGTCTTGCACGGCCCGAACCTGAACCTGCTCGGCACACGCGAGCCGGAGGTCTATGGCGCGACGACTTTGGCGCAGATCGATGCCGATCTCGCCGAGATCGCGGCCAAGGCCGGTTCGACGCTGGTGAGCTTCCAGAGCAACCATGAAGGCGCGTTGATCGACCGCGTGCAGGCCGCGCGGCTCGACGGCACGCAGTGCATCCTGATCAACCCGGGCGCGTTCACGCACACCAGCGTCGCGCTGCGCGATGCGCTGGCCGGTGTCGCGATCCCGTTCATCGAGGTGCACCTGTCGAACGTGCACCGGCGCGAAGCCTTCCGCCACCATTCCTATTTCTCGGACCTGGCCGACGGCGTGATCGTCGGCCTGGGCGCAGACGGCTATGCCTGCGCCCTGCGCCACGTGCTGCAGCGTGACGTGAAGCGCCCTCCCCAGCGGACGGCCTGACCCCACGGCGCTGACGGCCCGACCCGGGCCGGTGGCGCCCGAGACCGGCAACAAGCCCGACAACAAAGACGACTGAAGTTGGAGAACCCATGGACCTGCGCAAACTGAAGACCCTGATCGATCTCGTCTCCGAGTCGAACATCTCCGAGCTGGAGATCACCGAGGCGGACGGCAAGGTGCGGATCGTCAAGGCCGACCCGAACCTCATCGCGGCAGGCCCGGTGGCCTACGCGGCGCCCGTGCTGGCCCCGGTGGCCGCCGCACCGGCCGCCGCCGCGGCAGCCGCCCCGGCCGAGGCC
>NZ_JBFULV010000208.1:0-3187 GCF_054049715.1 Rhizobacter sp. P5_C2
GGCCGCCCCAGAACCAGCGCAGCCGCGGCAGCGCGCCGGCCATGCGCGCGGTGGCCTCGCCGAGGCGCATCCGCAGGCCGAGGCCGGGTGCGCCGTCCGGTGCCAGGTCGGTCAGCACGTAGCGCGTCGTCAGCGCCGCCGCCAGCAGCCCGGCCACCGAGAACACGCCGAGCTGCGCCAGCCCGCCGAAGCCGGAGAACACCAGTGCCGAGAAGCCGGCCAGCGAGGTCAGCAGGCCCCAGCGCACGGTCGGCCAGTTGTGCCGGCGCCACTGCAGCGCGCCGGCGCCGGTGCCCGGTGCGGAGCGGGCCTGCACCAGGTAGTAGATCGCGTAGTCGACCGCCTCGCCGATCAGCGTGGTGCCGAAGCCGAGCGTCATGCCGTGCACCTGGCCGAAGCCCAGGCTCACCGCGACGGTGCCGGCCAGCACGCCGCTGGCGACCGGCAGCAGCGCGATGCCGAGCGCCTTCAGCGAGCCGAACGCGAGCAGCAGCAGCGCGAGCACGATCGCGCCGTCCCACAGCGCGAGCCGTTCGACCTCGGCCTTGATCAGCGTGCGCGACTGCACGCCCAGCACGCCGGCACCGGAGAGGTCGAGCGACAGCCCGCGCGCGGCCCAGGGTTCGAAGGCCCGGTGCAGTGCGTCGATGGCCTGCGCCTGGCCGTCGAGGTCGGAACCGCCGGCGCGCGTGATGGCCACCAACAGCGCGCGCGGCTGGCTGCGCGACACCCACACGCCGGCTTCGACGCGCGGCCCGCCCGACGGCAGCAGCGTTTCGGCGAGACGCGCCATCTCGCCGGTCGGGTCGCGCCACAGCAGCGGCTTGATCCACGCACCGGCTGGTGTGCCGAGCATCGAGGTGGTGTCGGCGATGCCGTCGCGCAGCCCGTCGACGCTGAAGCGCTGCGCATCGACCGCCGGGCTCAGCAGGTAGCGGTGGGCCATCAGCAGCTCGCCGACGGCCTTCGGCGCGCCGAGGTTGTCGCCGTTGCTGACGCTGTCGAAATCGCCGCTTGCGCGCAACGCGGTCGCGAGGCCGCGCGAGGCCTCGCCGCGCAAGGCCGCATCGCCGCCGCGCACGCCGACCAGCATCACCCGCGCGGTCACGCCATGGCGCAACTGCTCGAGCAGCACGCGCTGCTCGGCACTCGGCGACGACGGCAGGAAGGCCGACAGGTCGGCCACGTAGGTGGCGCGCGTGGCGAGCCAGGCGCCGAGCAGCATCGCCGCGAGCCAGACCCAGGCAGCAGGACGACGCAGCGCCTGGAGGTTCATGGCGCGCGGGTCTCGACGATCTTCATCGTCGAGCGGTCGCCGCCGGCGAGGTGCACCTGCACCTCGGTCAGCGCGGCCCGCACGCCGCTCACGGTGACGCGCGCGACCTGCTCGCGCAGCAGCGGCTCGCGCGGCACCAGCTCGAGCGTCCACTGGTCGAGGCTGCCGCTGAACTGCAGCGTGAAATGGCGGTCGAGCAGCTCGCGGTTGCCGGTCAGCGTGCCGCGCACCGCCTCGACCAGCACCTGCGCTTCGGGCACGGTGTCCAGCGGCACGCTGCGGCTGCGGCTGCCCTGGCTCATCGTCAGCGTGTTGCCGGCGACGGCCAGGCGCTCGCGGCGCGGCTTCAGCGTTTCGCGCACGAAGGTGTCGGGTGCGGCGAAGCTGAGCCGGCCGGATGATTCGAGCGTGCGCGTCATGTCCTGCAGCGTGACCTGGCGCTGCTCGGTGAAGGTGGCCTCGCCCGATTTCACCGTGGCCAGCAGCTGCAGCAGGCCGCCCACGTCGGCAGGCGCGGCCCCCGTGGCGGTGCTCACCAGTGCCAGCATCAACCAGACGAGCTTGCGCAGGGATGTCATGGTTTCCAGAAGTCGTAGAAGTTGAACCAGTTCATCGGGTGCTCGCGGCACAGCGTTTCGAGCAGTGCCACGTAGCGACGCTGCACGTCGGCGATGGCCGCATCCTGCGCCTCCCGGCCGGTGGGTCGCTCGCTCAGGTCGGCCAGCGGCACGAAGCGCAACTCGTAGCGGTTGCCGCCGAGGTACAAGCCGGTCATGAAAACGACCGGCCGGCGCAGCAGCGCGGCGAGCCGGAACGGGCCGTCGGAGAACGTCGCCTCGTCGCCGAGGAAGGGCAGGCGGTGGCTGACCGAGCGGGCCGAAGCGGCACCCGGCACGCTGCGGTCGCCGAGCAGGCCGGCGACACCGCCATCGTCGAGCCAGTTGCGCAAGCGCAGCATCGACTCGAGCTGCCCGAGCGCGATGATGTGCAGCGGCGTGTCCGGCGCGATCGCCTTCAGCGTGGCGTTGATCATCCGCGCATTGTCTTCGTACATCACCATCGCGACACGCAGCTTGGCGCGCGACTGGCCGAGCGCGCGCATCACCTCGAAGCTGCCGAGGTGCGCGCCGATCAGCAGCGCGCCCTGGCCGCGCGCGAGCACGGCGTCGAAGTACGCGGTGCCCTCGATGCGGATGTCGAAGCCGTCGAATCGCTCCTGCAGCAGGTAGACGCGGTCGAGCACGGTGGACGCGAACGCGTGCAGGTGGCGCAGCCGCTCGCCGAACGTGGGGGCTCGGCCGAGCACGCGTCGCAGGTACTGCGCCGAGGCCCGCGAAGGCGCACCGCTGAACCACAGGAAGTACAGCGCGATCGGGCCGAGCAGCAGGCGTGCGACCGGGCGGCCGAGGCCGACCGCGATGCGCCGCATCAGCGTCAGCGTCCACAGGTTGCTGCGCTCGCGCTGGGCGGTCCAGGTGCCGTCGGCGGGTGTCGTCATCGGGCTGTCGGCGACAGGTCGAAATGCCCGCTCGCGCAGCGCGTGGCCTGCCCGTCGACGAGCTGGCTGACCTCGAAGCGCAGGCGCGTCGCCGCGGCATCGACCGCATCCCATTCGATGCGCAGCTCGGCATCGGGCCCGACCGGTGCGACGAACTTGACGGCACCGACCTGCAGCGGGGCCAGCGTGCCGCCGTGCGCGCGCACCGCCTCGACCACCTCGGCCAGCAGCAGCACGCCGGGCACGATCGGCCGGCCGGGGAAGTGCCCCGCGAAGGCCGGGTGCGAGGCCGGGATGCGCACGGTCGCGACAGGCATGCGGGCGGCCTACTGGAGGTGCTCGGCCGCGAGCGCGGCCAGGCGTTGCGCCGGCAGCTTGCCGGTGGCGTCGCGCGGCAGCGCCGGCAGCAGCAC
>NZ_JBFULV010000209.1:0-3159 GCF_054049715.1 Rhizobacter sp. P5_C2
GGCGGGAGCAGGCGTCGGGGCCGGCGCGGGGGCCGGGGCCGGTGCGGGTGCCGGAGCCGGCGTGGCGGCCGCGCCGACGGCGCACTTCTTCGCCTTGCCGGGGTACGGGTCCGAGCCGAAGGTCGCGGTGGTGCAGGCGATGTTGCCCGACAGCGTCTTCGTCACGAACTTGTCCTTGATGCCGAACGAGACCGAGCGCTTGGCGGTGCCCGCCTTGCAGGTCTCGCCTTCATCGGCGCACTTCGAGTAGCCGGACGGCCAGTCCTTGGCGAAGGCGGGTGAGGCGACGGTGGCGAACAGCGCGGCGACGGCGAGCGCCGCGGCGCGCGGACGGTGGAGGTGCGTCATGGGGTGTGATCCTGGTTTGAAAGTCGAAAAGATGAATCGGGTGCTGTTCACTTGATCGCCGGCGACGCATTGCGCAGCAGCATCAGGAACTGGTCGTGGAACCACTGGCCGGCATGCGGTGCGCCGCTCAGCGCGTCGACGTTGGCCGAGCCGCACATCGCGTCGAAGCGCTTGCCTTCGGCGTTCGGCGTGTTGGCCGTGCTGTCGCTGGTGCCGTCGGAAGCGCCGGGCGGCTTCACGAACACGAACGCGTCGAGGTACGGGCGGCTCGCATCCGGCTTGGCGCGCGGCCGTTCGCCGATGCCGGTGTCCTTCACGTTGCACCAGTTGCCGCGGTGGTCGCGGCGGTCGATGCGCATGTCGTCCACATCGGCGGCCGCCGATGTGGGCCGCTTCGCGCTGCCCCAGCCGTTGCGCGAGGTGTCGATGATGAACGACAGCGTGTCGGGGAAGCCGGCCGCGACGAACTCGGTGCGCAGCTTGTCGGTGTAGCTGAGCTCGTCGATCATGCGGTTCCACTCGTAGAACTCGGTCGTGCCGCCCGACTTGACGTTGTTGTCGGTGCCGTCGAAGTACGGCTCGTCCAGCGGCGTGTAGTTCGCGGTGTTGCTCGCGAAGCCGCGGATGATGCCGAGGTTGCCGCTGGGCGTCGCGCCCTTCACCAGCGTCTTGAAGCCGTCGATGGCCTTGGCGCGGTTGTTGTCCCAGCCAAGCCAGCCCGAGTGGGCGATGTCGAGGTACATGTACACGTTCTTCAGCGTCGACAGCTTGTTCAGCGTGTACTGGATGCCCTGCACGTAGACACCCTTGCTGTTCACCGAATCGCACACCGTCTTGCCGATGCCGACGTTGGTCAGCATGTTCGGGTACGAGTCGGGCTCGATCACCGTGACGATGCGCAGGCCGGCGTAGGCCGGGCGCGCGAGGATCTCGGCGATGCGGTCGATGTACTGGGTCTTGTACTTCGTCATGCCGTCGTTGGCCGAGCTCAGCTCGCCGTTCGACGCCAGCGCGGCGCAGTCGCGGTCGGGCAGGTCGTACACGACGAGCTGGATCGTCATCGGCTTCAGCGTGCTGCCGCTCAGCGTCTTCTGCTGCGCGACGGCCGCGTCGAGGTGGTCGACCAGGCCCATCGCGCCGCCGCTGGCCTTGGCGCCATCGATCGCGCCGATGCGGTCCAGCCAGACGGCGGTCGGGAACTTGGCGGCGGCCTTCACCAGCGCGGTGTCGGTGGCCGAGGCGGTCACGCGGGTCAGCGATTGCGCGACCTGGGTGCCGTAGTCGGGGTCCACGTAGAACAGCGCGTCGGCGAACGGGTTGCCGGTCGTGATCAGGTCGGTCGCGGGCGCCGGGGCCGGTGCGGGAGACGGTGCGGGGGACGGCGAAGGCGAAGGCGAAGGTGCCGGCGAGGGCGCGGGTGCCGGAGCCGGCGTCGGTGCAGGCGCCGGGGCGGGCGAGGGGCTCGGTGCCGGAGCGGGCGCGGGCGACGGCGAAGGAGCCGGGGCCGGGGAGGGCGAAGGCGCAGGAGAGGGGGTCGGTGCCGGAGACGGCGCGGGTGACGGCGACGGGGCCGGCGAAGGCGACGGCGCCGGGGATGGCGTGGTCGTCGGTGCGGGCGCAGGCGCGTTGCTCGTCGGCGACGGCGCCGGGTGGTCATTGCCGTCGTTGCCACCGCAGGCGGCGAGAACGAGCGAGAACAGCAGGCTCACACCGGCGCGTCCGCGCTGGCGTTTTTGGCTTGTCATGTGGAGTCCCTCGATGTGTTGAATTCAGGAAAAGCAGGTCACTGCAGGTACGGCTTCAGCACGGCCATCTGCGGCTTGTCGGTGCTGCCTGCGGGTTCGATCGAATACATGTAGCTGCCCCACCAGGGGCCGGCCGCCCACCAGACCCAGCCGGCCCAGACGTCGGCGTTGGATTTCAGGTGGCCGAGCGCGCTGGCCACGGCCAGGTCGCAGGTGGCGTTCGATGCGGCGCCGACCTCGCCGAGCACGGCGCGGTAGCCGTTGCTGCGGGCCCAGGTCGTGAAGGCCTGCAGGCGCTCGGCGCCGATGGTGGCGCTGGCGCAGTCGGGTTTGGTGCCGGACGAATCGGCGTCGAGGTACTGATGCACTTCGAACACCATGTTCTTGCCCGGGTCGACGATGCCCTTCATCACGGTGCCGTTCGCGGTGCCGTACCAGTTCTCGAGCCAGCTGTGCGCGCCGGTCCAGGCATTGCCCGGCACGGTGACGACGTTGCTGGCGCCGGTGCTGCGGATCGCGGCCAGCGCGGCGTTGGCGGCGGCCAGCCACTGCTCGGTCGCGATGTCGTGCGGCTCGTTCATCAGCCCGAAGGCGACGTTCGGGTTGCCCTTGAACTGCGTGGCCAGGCGCGACCAGAAATCGGCGAAGGCCGCGTTCGGCACCTGGGCCGAGCCGATCAGGTTGCCGCGGTAGCGCGCGTAGTTGTGCGGATCGATCAGCACCGTGACGCCGGTGGCGGTGACCTGCTGCACGAAGCTGGTCAGGCGCGACAGCTCGGTCGCATCGAAGGCCTGGTTCAGCGACGGCTGCAGCCGCTCCCACAGGAAGGGCAGGCGCACCGCGTTCATGCCCTTGGCCTTGAAGTAGCTGACGCTCGCGGCCGTCGGGTAGACGTAGTCGGCGTTGTAGTTGCCGGGCAGGTTGCCGGGCGCGAACTCGGCGCTGGCCAGGCTGACAGCGCGCCACGACAGCGTCGTGGCCGACGGGGCGGGGGCGGGCGAAGGGGCCGGTGCGGGCGCAGGCGTGGGGGCAGGCGCAGGGGCCGGCGAAGGCGAAGGCGCGGGCG
>NZ_JBFULV010000210.1:0-3139 GCF_054049715.1 Rhizobacter sp. P5_C2
GCCCCGCGCCCACCACCGCGACGCGGCGGCGTTGCCGCGCCGGCCGCTGCACGAGCACCGTCTCGCGCGCGGCGCGCGGGTTGACCAGGCAGGTCGCGAGCTGCGCCTTGAACGCATGGTCGAGGCAGGCCTGGTTGCAGGCGATGCAGGTGTTGATGGCCTGCGACCGCCCGGCCGCCGCCTTGCGGACGAACTCCGGATCGGCGAGCAGCGGACGCGCCAGGCTCACCAGGTCGGCGCAGCCATCGGCCAGCAGCTGTTCGGCGACCCCGGGCGTGTTGATGCGGTTGCTGGTGACCAGCGGGATCGTGAGGCCAGCGGCGCGCAGCTCGCGGCGCATCGTCTGCGTGACCGATGCGAACGCGCCGCGCGGCACGCTGGTGGCGATGGTCGGCACGCGCGCCTCGTGCCAGCCGATGCCGGTGTTCAGGATCGTCGCGCCGGCCTGCGTGACCGCCTTCGCCAGCGCGACCACCTCGGGCCAGCTGCTGCCGTCGGGGATCAGGTCGATCATCGACAGCCGGTAGATCAGGATGAAATCCGGCCCGACCGCCTCGCGCACGCGGCGCACGATCTCGACTGGCAGCCGCATGCGGTTCTCGTACGAGCCGCCCCAGTCATCGCTCCGATGGTTGGTGTGCGTCACCAGGAACTGGTTGATCAGGTAGCCCTCGCTGCCCATGATCTCGACGCCGTCGTAGCCGGCCTCGCGCGCCAGCAGCGCGCAGCGCACGAAGGCGCGGATCTGCCGCTCGATGCCGCGCGCCGACAGCTCGCGCGGCGTGAACGGCGAGATCGGCGACTGGATGCGCGACGGCGCGACGCAGAACGGGTGGTAGCCGTAGCGCCCGGTGTGCAGGATCTGCAGCGCGATGCGGCCGCCTTCGGCATGCACCGCGCCGGTCACCTCGCGGTGGCGGCGGGCCGCGCCGCTGCTGGCCAGCATGCCGGCGAACGGCTTGGTCCAGCCGGCGATGTTGGGCGCGAAGCCACCGGTCACCATCAGCCCGACGCCACCGCGCGCCCGCTCGGCGAAGAACGCGGCCATCGCCGGGAAGTGCTTGCGCCCGTCTTCGAGGCCGGTGTGCATGCTGCCCATCAGCACGCGGTTGGGCAGCGTCAGGAAGCCGAGGTCGAGCGGGGCGAGAAGGTGCGGGTAAGGGGCAGGAGTGGGGGTCATCGAGTGGGCACGGAGCTGTCGGCCCATGCTATCTTTCCGCGCTCTGGGCCGGGTCAGGGCTTGGCCGCATAGACGCGCCGGGCTTCATCGGGTCCGAGGGAGGCACACGATGTCCCGTTCGCCGGCTGGGAGTGCGATGCGCGACGCCCGCGGCGTTGCAGCGGCCATCGCTTGCCTGGTGCTCCTCGGCGCCGGTGCCGGCCACGCGGCCGAGGCTGCTCCGGCCGCCGCCGCGCCCGCTGAATCAGCTTCCGCCGCCACCGCCGCGCCGGCCACCGACTGGCACTACCGCGTCGTCCCCGGCGACACCCTCTACAGCATCGCCAACAGCTACCTCGCGCCCGGCGCCGGCTGGCAGCGGCTGCAGCGCCTGAACCAGGTCGCCGACCCGAAGCGGCTCGAGCCGGGCCGCCAGCTGCGCCTGCCGGTGGCCTGGCTGCGCGCCGAGGCGACGGTCGCGAGCGTCGCCTTCCTGTCGGGCGCTGCGCAGCGCGAGCGCACCGGCGAGCGCATCGCGCTGGCGGTCGGCGACACGCTGCAGCCCGGCGACCTGCTGCGCACCGAGCCCGACGCGAGCCTCACGCTGCGCCTCGCCGACTCGACGCGCGTGCTGGTCTCCGGCGGCTCGCAGCTGCGCATGGATTCGCTGCTGATGTTCGGCCACAGCGGCGTCACCCGCTCGCAGCTGACGCTCGACGCGGGCGAGGCGGAATCGCGCGTCAACCCGCAGCGCACCCGCGGCTCGGCCTACGACGTCCGCACGCCGGTGCTGACGCTGGGCGTGCGCGGCACCGAGTTCCGCGTGCGCGTGGCGGCCGGCAGCACCGCGGCCGAGGTCACCGAGGGGCGCGTCGCGGCCAGCAGCGGCCGCAAGCCGGTCGCGACCATCGCCGACGGCTTCGGCATGGTGGCCGGTGCGGCCGGCGCCACGCCGGTGAAGCCCTTGCCGGCGGCGCCGGGCCTGTCGACGCTGCCGACCCGCTACGAGCGCGTGCCGCTGCGCTTTTCGTGGCCGGCGCTCGCCGGTGCGGTCGGCTACCGCGCCCAGGTCTTCGCCGACGAGAGCCTGAACCAGCGGCTGCTCGACGGCAGCTTCACCGAACCCGCCGCACAGTGGGCCGACCTGCCCGACGGCCGCTACCTGCTGCAGGTGCGCGCGCGCGACGCCCAGGGCCTGGAGGGCCGCAGCTCGCAGCTCGCGTTCACGCTGAAGGCGCGGCCGGAGCCGCCCTTCACCACCGAACCGCGCGACGAAGGGCATGCCTATGGCGAGCGCGTCGAGTTCAGCTGGACGAAGGCGGCCGCCGCGCAGCGCTACCACCTGCAGGTGGCCGACGATGCGCGCTTCGAGACGGTGCGCGTCGACCGCGGCGACGTGAGCGGCGAGCGGCTCGGCCTCGCGTTGCCGCCCGGCCGCTACCACTGGCGCATCGCGAGCATCGCCGCCGGCGACGACCCCGGCCCGTTCAGCGACGCCAGCAGCTTCGAGCTGCGCGAGACGCCACCGCCGGCCACGCTCGCACCGCCGAAGGACGAGGGCGGGCAGCTGGTGTTCCGCTGGCGCGCCCGCAGCAGCGACGATGCCTACGACGTGCAGGTCGCGACCGATGCCGCCTTCACGCAGCTGGTGCTGGAACGGCGCGAGGACCTGCCCGAGCTGGTGTTGCCGCGCCCTGCCCCCGGCCGCTACTTCCTGCGCGTGCGCACGCAGCAGGCCGACGGCTTCACCGGCCCGTGGGGCGCGACCCAGCAGTTCGACGTGCCGCGCAGCCTGTGGTGGTGGCTGCTGCCGGGCGCGGCGGTGCTGCTGTTGCTGTGAAGGCCGTGGCGTGAAGTGGCCTGCGCCGACCGGCCGCCGCGCGGTGCTCCTCGCGCTCGCGGCGAGCGTGCTGCTCGCCGGGCTGATCGCCGCCAGCGGCACGCTGGCGCCGGCGCAGACCGCCTGGCACGACCTGCAGG
>NZ_JBFULV010000211.1:0-3130 GCF_054049715.1 Rhizobacter sp. P5_C2
GACCAGAACGCTACCTCGGGTGCGAACCGAGATGAGCTTGCAGGTACTGGCCTACAACCTGAAGCGAGCCCTCAAGATCATCGGCGCGCAGCCACTGATCGCAGCGATGCGGTCGTAGGGCGTGAGCCCTCAACCTCGAACTCATCGCTGAGCGCGTGCTGCGCGTTGACGGGCAGTCCCGTCCCGTGCGGCGCTCTGCACGTTTGCACACAGCCTCGACCCATAGCGGAAGGTGGCTCAGGCGGAGCAAGGCACYGGAAAGCGGCCGTTCAACGTTTGAAATAACCGGCGGCGCCCGGCTAACCGAGCGCCGCCGGTTGACTAAAGGGTTAGGCGTGACCGTAGAGCGTGAGACTGCAGGCATATGGACGACCTCAGTTCTACTTCTGGCTCTGCATTTCACGGCTCGGACGAATCTCCGCGTACTGCCGCCACGAAAACAGAAATGAGACCGCTACAAACGGCAGGCTGAGTGCCGCAGCGCGCCCGGGAGGAAGTGCCCACACGATAGCCGCGACTGCGACGCAGGCACACAGTGTGGCGAGAGCAAAGATCCAGATGGAGCCGTACGGCTGACCTCTCACTGTCCTAACGGCGAGATACCAGTAATTGACCACCGAGATTGAGGAAGCTGCGCCCATAGTGAAAAAGGCTGCGGCGGCTAGAGGTTCTTCGGTGAGGCTGCCCATGCCGAAAAGGAAGACGATAGGAACCCATGCAATTGCCGCGACGGTTGGAGCAATTCCGGAGGCAACTGCAATGATGATTGAGATCGCTCTGCGACTTAGCATGCTCACGCCTAACGTTTGACATTCGCTGCGTGACCCAGCTTGCCGGGGGCACGTCGGCTCGATGGAAGGGTTAGACGTCCTTTCTCTGTACATGCTTCTGATTTCGCTCCGGGGTCATTTTCCGCAGCTCTTCAAGTCTTCTCAATGATCGTTCCCGAGGGGTGGGCCCAGTACGAGGTTCGGTGGACATGAGCTTCCAGCAGGCATAGGCAGGAGCGCATGCTAGAAGAGACATGACAGCGACAGCGATGACCGCAAGCAGGACTGCTACAAAGATGGGCAGGAATGCGAACCCCATAGATATGAGCAGGAGTTCATTGACCTTCTCGGAAGTGAAGTAGCTGGCCGGAGGGAGCCAGGACATCACTATCCGATATTCGACAACGGCTACCAGTGCGAATGTGAGGAGCGTCAGTGCCGGACGGATGAGTTCGCGCATTTGCGGAGATGCCTAACGTTTGAGATGAGAGGCATGACCCGGCTCGCCGGGGTATATCCTCTCGATTGAAGGGTTGGGCGTCAACATGTGACTGCGAAGATTCTGCTTTGCGACAACTGCCATTAGCGAAACTCCGAGAGCTACTCAGCAATGACTTTGTATGGCCTATAGCGTGTTCTCTCAGTGGACATTGTCGACGTCTTGGAGCAGAAGCGACCGTATTCGTCTGTTTGATAGCGAGTCACCACCAAAGACCGATCCGCGTCAACATAGGCCTGTATGTTCCATTGCATTCGGTGAAAACATGAACCCGCAACGTAGAAGCCTGACACGTTGACGACGACAGCCTTACCAACGCATCGAGCCCCTCGGGTGGCTACGTAGTCATGAAGCGGAGTGCCTTGAGCCGCAAACACCGTGCCGCCGACGGTGCCGTCCGATGGATCTAGGGCGATCGTGAAGTAGACGCGCTCGTTGTTTGAACTGTCATATATAAAGTTCCCGAGAAAGTCTTCGTCCAAGATCGGAGGGCCATCATGCGTGCGCGTTCCCCCCACTCGGAATTGCCTGCCGGAGTTGGCAAATTCGCACGCATTGGTTGCGTCCTGGGAGATGGCGGGCAAGCTGAAACTCAACATGGCGACCAGACTTAATGCTGCTCCTCCGCCCATGTTCATCTCTACCATCTCAAATTCCTGGTCTCAGAATCGAACATCATCTTCAAAAAACGTGAAGTGATCATGATGTCCATGTGAAATCGCACGGACTTACGGCCGGGATGGGATGCCTCTTTGACGCCCAACGTGGAGCTAACCGGCCGCCGGAGCCGAAGGCGGAGAGAACCGAAATGCGCAGCGTTTCGGCGGTCCGGTTGAGCGCAGGGTTGGGCGTCATTGTTCCGTGCGCGCGGTGTTGTCACTTGGACTTAACAGGCGCGGCAACCGTGGAAGAAGAAAGGCGACCCAGGCCTCGAGGTTCTCTACGGAATAGTACGGTACGGACCATGAATGAACTCCTGCGCCGATATGCGCGAAATGATAGGCGCCCCGCTCGCAAAAATGCGAATAGACACAGGCACCTCGCCAAGCTCGGTACATGCGTCGAGCCCCTCGGTGTCCACCAGCGAATCACCTCGATGGATCTTTACTTTGGCGCCCGTACGCGCGGCACACTCTCCGACTGGGCTCCAACGTGGCGCAAATTCTGGCTCCACCAAGATTCGGACTTCAATGCCGGCAAGAGAGCAACGAACGGATTTAGGCCTCGGTGTGGTCTCGTAGTGAACATCATCGGCCGACGCAATTGAACGCAGTTCATCGGTGTGCCATGTGCTTGGTGCCCGCGCAGAAATAATCGCTTTTCCTGCCTCGTTCCACGCCCGCTCGAACTTCACCTCAACGAGCTTGGGCGTGCATGTCACGCTAACGAAGACATAGAGCTGATCCGCATGAGCCCAGCTCCCGCAGACCAACAGAGAAAGGCAGGCAAGCCATCGCATTTCAGGGGCCTAACGTGTTGTAGGGCGACATCTACTGCGCCCTAACGCCGGAGCGTGCCGTATAACAACCGCCCGGCAGCGGGTCGCAAGTTCGGGCCACGAGGGACTGGGGATACATGCCGAAAGTCTAGCCGTGAAGTCTGAGCCAAGGCTCCTCGCAAGCGGACGTTCATCACCGGCAGCTTGTGGCCGAGGCTGTGTGAGAACTGCGCAATAGGTGCCGCTCCACCAGCAATGTGACCCGCTGGACGCGGCTTCGCGACTCGCAGTATTTTGAGGCCACCGGAAGGCCTTCACGCAGGCCATGCAGGGGCCCAAGCGAGCCTATTGAAGGCAACAAGGGGCTCACGCCCCCATCGAACTGACCGCCTTCATCGTCTTGGCCATGCCCAGGATGCGCAG
>NZ_JBFULV010000212.1:0-2986 GCF_054049715.1 Rhizobacter sp. P5_C2
CGCGCTGAAGCGCGCTGAAGGCCGCCCGGCCGTTGCGTAGGGGCGGTTCCCACGGAAGGGTCAGGGAGGACGTGAATGAGTTCAAAGATGTGGCGCCTGCTGGCGCTGCTGGCCTGTGCGTGCCTGATGCCTGCGTTGGCGATGGCGCAATGCGGCACGACGCCGTGCAACCCGGCGTCGAAGCATCCGCTGGATTGGTTCAATCGGTCGGACGGCATGGGTGGAGTCAACACGCTGACCAATGTGACGGACGTGGCGGGCGCACTGGTGGGGGCCTGCGGACTGTATGCACGAGCGCACTCGAATGCGGCCACCACGGCGCGCTTCGATGTGTGCATACCCAAGCTGCCGATACCGGCGGACAACGCCGGCGGAACCTGGTCCASCTTCAGCATCATCGGCAGCCTCACGGTGGTGCAGAACTCGAACGGCCTGGTCGTGGACAGCGGCAGCGGCGAGTGGGGCCTGGGCGCCGGCGGCTGTACCGACAACCTGAACCAGAACTTGCCCGCCATCGGCACGGATGGCCAGTGCTACTGCCCACCCGGCTTCAGCTGGTCCAAGGATCAGCATGCCTGCCAGAGGCCGATCGATCGCTACGTCGGAGGTGGATCACCAAACGCGTGCACCGCAGGCAAGCCGATCTACCCGCTGACGGGCGCCAAGATTCTGAATGAGCCGTTGCTGAGCGGGCCGCTGAGCCTGACGGCGCACTACGACACGCGCCGGCAACTCCCGGTTGACGACCCGAACTTGATGTTCGACGTGAGCGAGGCCGCCTCGTTCGGCCCGCTGTGGAGCAGCAGCCTGCACAAGCGGGTGCAGCGCCAGACGGATGCCAACGGGTTGACGCAGGCGGTGCAGGCGTCGCGTGGGAACGGCGACTGGATCAGTTTCATGAGGGACAGCACTGGCGCCTACACGGCGGCTGGTGCGGAGGTGCGGGACCGGCTCTTCCCGTCGGGTGCGGGCTGGCTGTACATCGATGCGACCGCGAACGCGCAAGAGATCTACGACAGCCACGGCAACCTGCAGACGGTCACGCGGGCCGATGGCTCTCGGCTGGCGTACGAGTACAGCAGCGCGGACACGCCGGCGGCGATCGCACCGAGGGCGGAGCTGATCCTCAAGGTGTCGGACGCGCAAGGCCATGCGATCCAGTTCCAGTACGACGCTTCTTCACGTATCAAGCAGGTGGTGGACGTGTCGGGGCAGAGCTGGACGTTCAGCTATGACAGCCACGAGCAGCTGGCGCAGATCGACGGACCGATCGGCACGCGCCAGTACCTGCACGAGCGCGGCGACCTGCCGTGGGCGATCACGGGGATCATCGACGAGAACGGCCACCGGCTGGCCACCTATGCTTACGATGACCGCGGGCGGGCCAACGACACGCAGTGGGCTGGTGGCGCGTATCACCACCACATTGCCTACACGACGCCGCCGAAGTGGATGGTGACGGAAACCTACGACAGCACGCTGGGCACGGTGCGGCGAGACCACCAGTGGATTGCGCCGGAAGGCACGGTGATCACGCWGCCSAACGGCAGCACGGTGGAGGTGGGCGCGGGGCTGGTCAACGGACGGYCAGGCGAGCTGACGCGCAGCCAGCCGGCTGGGGCAGGCTGCATGGCCAGCACCAGCAGCGTGAGTCATGACGCGAACGGGAACATCGCGCGGCGGGAAGATTTCAACGGCACGCGCAGTTGCTACCTGAACGACCTGACGCGCAACCTGCAGGTGGCCTCGGTCTCGGGAGTGAGCCAAAGCCAGGCCTGCGCGGCGGTGACGTCAGCGAACGCGACACTGCCGGGCGGGGCGCTGAAGACCAGCACGCAGTGGCACCCGGATTGGAGCCTGCCGATCAAGGTGGCCGAACCCAACCAGATCACGATCAACGTCTACAACGGCCAGCCGGACCCACTCAACGGCAACGCGATCGCGAGCTGCGCGCCGGCGGAGGCAACCCTGCTGGATGGCCGGCCGACAGCGGCACTGTGCAAGCAGGTGACGCGGGCGACGACCGATGCAGACGGGCACCTCGGGTTCGGTGCCGCGCTGCAGCCGGGCACCATCGACACGGTGCGCACGTGGACCTACGACGCGGACGGGCGGGTACTGACGGCCAGCATCGGCTCGGGCATGAGCCAGTACCTGCGCGCAGCGGCCACCACGGCCGACTACACGAAGGGCGACCTGCTGCGCATCACGGCGCCGAACGGTGAAGTCACCACCTTCGATCGGTACAACAAGTACGGCCAGGTGCTGCAGAGCACGGATCCACGCGGCGTCGTGACCGTCTACACCTACGACCTGCGCCAACGCATGCTCAGCCGCACGGTGGGCACCAAGACGACGGCCTATGAGTACGACGCCGCCGGCCAGCTGACGAAGGTGACGCTGTCCGACGGCGCCTGGGTCGGCTACGAGTACGACGACGCACACCGCGTGGTCGCGGTGACGGACATCAAGGGCAACCGCATCGACTACGTGCTGGACAACGTGGGCAACCGAGTCGACCAACGGGTGAAGGACCCGGCCGGCGAGCTGACGCAGAGCCTGAACGCGCTGATGGATGCGCTGGGCCGCCAGCAGCAAGCCGGCGTGACGGATGCGGCGCCGGCGTCAAACGCCTTCCCGCCGCTGCCGGTGTCACCGCTGCCGCTGGAGCGCTACGAGTACGACGCGCAGGGCAACCGCACGAAGATCACGCGCGGCGCGGGTACGCTGAACCTGCAGACGCGCCTGACCTACGACGCGCTGGAGCGGGTGAAGGAGGCTACCGACGCGAAGAACGGCAAGACGAGCTTCGAGTACGACGGCGGGCACCGCACGACGCAGGTGACCGACCCGAGGAACCTGGTGACGCAGTACCCGCGCAACGGCCTGGGCGATGCGACGCAGRTGATCAGCCCGGACACGGGGATCGAGAACCTGAGCTACGACGCCGCGCGGAACCTGAAGACCCGCACCGACAGCCGAGGCG
>NZ_JBFULV010000213.1:0-2950 GCF_054049715.1 Rhizobacter sp. P5_C2
GGCTTCGGGCCGGCTGCGCCTGCGGCGGCGGCTGCCCGCGCTGCAGCAGCGCCGCGCTGCAGCGCAAGCCGCGCATCAGCGTGCCGGGCGACCGCTTCGAGCGCGAAGCCGACGATGTGGCCGATCGCGTGATGGGCATGGCGCAGCCGCCGCGCGCCGACATCTCGCCGGTTGCCGTGCAGCGCAAATGCAAGTCGTGCAACGAAGAGAGCGGAAAGGTCCAACGTGAAGCCGTGCCCGGCGACCCAGGCATGCTGGACGCGGACGCAGCAACGCAGGCGGCGCAAGGCGACGGAGTCCCGCTCGGCGCCGAGTCGCGGTCCTGGTTCGAGCCACGCTTCGGCCGTGACCTGGGCGACGTGCGCGTGCACAGCGGCCCGGCGGCGGCGCGGGGCGCTCAGGCGGTGCAGGCACGTGCCTACACCCTGGGCCGCGACATCGTCTTTGCAGCTGGCGAGTACGCGCCGCACACGGCGAGCGGTCGCAGGCTGCTGGCGCACGAGCTCGTGCATGTGATGCAGCAGCAGGCGGCAGATGCACCGGCCGGGATTCATCGGCAAGCGGCTGGCGACCAGCCGACGCAAGGCGGCGACGTGGCGCCGCAGGGGCAGGCCCCCCAGTCTGCGTCAGCGCAGGCGGCTGCACAGGGCACGCAAGCCGTGCCGCCGCAGAGGCCCCAGCGACAGTGGGGTCCGCACATCCCGTACATCTGGTTCGATCTGCACGACGCGTTTCGTGCCTTCACTGCGCCTCAGGGGCCCTACCTTTACTCGTCGTTCAAGTATTTCGACCGGGCGGTGAATCCCAACTTCGAGAACAACCTCAATCCCGGGCCGGCACGTGATGTGGGGACCCGGCTTCCCAGTGGGTGGCCTGCGAACCGGAGCGATGTCCTGTGGTTCTTCTACACGAAGTTTTTCGTCGACGCGGCCGACGCGCAGTTGCCACCGCAATACACACGCTTCGAAACGAGCGCCGACATCCGCTTCGTGCCCAGCGCCGGAGGCACCGGGTTCTCGTACCAGTTCACGGACAACAGTCCTGGCTACATCTCGCCGGGCACGCTGTCGTTCCCGATGGCGTTGAGCACCCAGCCGTATGGGTTCCGCGCGCAGGACGTGATCACGGCGCCCGGGACGCTGCAATGGGACGCGCGACTGCTCGTGGCCTACGCCGACGATCGAATCCCGCTCGCCATCGACTTCATACCGCTGCCCGGCATGTCCGACAGGGCGGCCCTGGACGCCGAGCTTGCGATTCGAGGAGTCCGGTGGCGCGACCCGCTGCCGGGTGAAGCGGCGAGTCGCTTCCGCGTGAGCTACACGCCGCTGGGACACGATCGGTTTGACATCCACATCGATGGGATCGGGGAGGACGGAGTTGTTGTTTCGTCGCGCATCTTGAACAACGCCACCCGGGCTGACCTCTTGCCTGTGGCAGCGCTCGTGATTGCAATCCACCTTGATGTGACGGGGTCCGGCGGGTCGTCCGCCGGCCGGCGGCACGTGGAGATTCGTGGATCGCAGCGCGTGCCGTTCGGCCTGCCCTCGGCGGAACAGGCGGCAGCGCCGGGTTCTCAAACCCCCTCGCAGCCATGATGCACGCGCTGCTTCGAGCGAATACGCTTGAATCGAGGAGATCGGCATGAGGGACGTCCAGTTCACACCGTCGCGTGGCCGCGTCGTGGCGCGCCGCTCGCGCTCCGGCACGATGCCGTCGTCGGGGCTCGACGGCGCGGTGCTGCGCAAACCGTCGTGCGCCTGCGGCGGTGGTTGCCCGCGATGCGCTGCGCAGATGTTGCAGCGCAAACCCGCCATCAGCTCGCCGGGTGATGCGCATGAGCTCGTGCACGTGGTCCAGCAAGGCGGTGCCGCCGAGTCGACACTGCATCGGCAGCCGACCGATGAAGAGTCGAAGCCGACGCCGAAGCCCCTGGTGCCGATTCCATTCTTCGACAAGTTCGACGTCGCTCCCTTCGTACCGGCGCCCGGCGGCAGCGCGCCGACGCCCTTCGACGCACCGGGCAACACGACCGACCCATCCGGCAAGGGCCCGTCGATGGAGGACTTGAACGCCGCACGTTCCCTGCTCGACAAGAAGCCGCTGCAGCTGGGCCTGAACTACAACACGAAGATGCCGGGCTGCTCGATGCTCGAAGCGTTCGGCAGCACCAAGGAGAGTCGCCGCTACCGGACCTTCGAGCAATACGACCTGGACTGCAAGGTCTTCCACGGCCCTCTCAGCAAGGACCCTTGGCCGGTGCTGGACCGCGACAGCTACAACCAGGCGATCGGCGCCTGCCCGAAGAGCGAGCCGCCGATGTTGAAGCCGGACTTCCCGATCGAGAGGCCGCCGCTGCAGGACGCGCCCGAACGCACGCTGCCGGAAGGGCAGGCTTATGCATGAGGCCGTTTCCAGCAACTCGCATGCCGCGGGGCGCCATGCGGCGAAAGACGCGAAGCCCGCGCCGCCCATGCAGGCGCAGGCCCCCGATACGTCGAGGCCCGCCACGGGCCCCTGCGCCTGCGGCGGGGGCTGCCCGCGTTGCCGCGGCGCCGCGCTGCAGCGCAAACCGCAGGTCAGCATGCCGGGCGATCGCTTCGAGCGCGAGGCCGATGCGGTGGCCGACCAGGTGATGCGGATGGCGAGCGCCACGCCGGTGTCGGCCGGAGTCGCTGGGATCACGAGCCTGCAGCGCAAGTGCGCCGACTGCGAGGACGAGGTGGAGGGCGCGACGATCCGGCGCGAAGCCGCTGGGGCCGGCGCGCAGTCGCTCGACACCGAGGCCGCAGCCCGCGCCGCGCAGCAGGGCGGGGCGCCGCTGTCGCCCGATCAGCGCGACTTCTTCGAGCCGCGCCTGGGCCATGACCTGGGCCACGTGCGCGTGCACACCGGTGGCTCGGCGGATGCCGGCGCGAGCGCGGTGCAGGCCCGGGCGTACACGCTGGGC
>NZ_JBFULV010000214.1:0-2844 GCF_054049715.1 Rhizobacter sp. P5_C2
CACCGAATCGGCCGCCGAGCCCGCGGCCATCGCCGGCGCGTCGCGGCGCTCCGGCGCGGCCTTCGATTCGGCCTTCAGCGACTCCCGCTCGATGCGGTCGGCGCGGCCCAGGCGCCGGTTGGCCTGCTGGCTCGCACCGCCGGGCACCTCGCGCATCGCGGGCAGGCGGTGGCAGCTGGTCGCCGACGGCGGGCTGAACGCCGGCGGCGCATCGTCGAGCTGCGGCGGCGCGTCCTGCCAGACCGGCGGCCAGGGCTCGGCGGCCTGCGCGAGGTTGCCGTCCAGGCTGCCGGCGCAGGCAGCCAGCAGCAGCGAGGCGATCAGCACCGAGGTGAGCGTGCGGCGCGGGGTCTTCATCGTGTCCATGCGGGTCTCCAGGGTTGTCGGAACGTGACCCTGCCTGACACGCGGCAGCCGGCGCGACGGGGTGAAACCTTCGCGAATCTTTTTCGAGGCCCGTCGTTTCACCCCGTTGCGCACCGCCGCGCGTATCACCCGCTGTATCAGGCAGACTGCCATGCCATGCAACCCGGCCTCCCCACTGACACCGACACCAGCGACGACCACCTGATGAGTGCCTATGCGCGCGGCGATGCCACCGCCTTCGAAGCCCTGTACACCCGCCACCAGGCCGGGCTGTACCGCTTCGTGCGCCGGCTGCTCGGCAGCGCGCTGTCGGCTCAGGCCGACGAGGTGTTCCAGGACACCTGGCTGCGCGTGGTCAACGCCCGCGCCAGCTGGCAGCCGCAGGGCGCGAGCTTCCGCACCTGGCTGTTCACGCTGGCCCACCACCGGGTGATCGACGTGTGGCGGCGCAGCGGCCGCGAGGTGTCGATCACGACCGACGAAGACGAGGCGCCGTGGGAGCCCGACGCGGCGAACGGCGTCCCGTGGCAGCAGTGGCCGGCACCGCAGGGCGAGGACATCGCGTTCTGGCGCCGCGCCGGCGAGCGCCTGCTGGCCTGCCTGGAGGAACTGCCGCTGCCGCAGCGCAGCGCCTTCCTGCTGCACCATGACGACGAGTTGCCGCTGGCCGAGGTGGCACGCGCGCTGGAGGTCGGATTCGAGACCGCGAAGACCCGGCTGCGCTACGCGATGAGCAAGCTGCGCAGTTGCATGGGGGCCTACCTCGCGCCGCTGAACGGCACGGAGGCTTCGCGATGAGCGACAAGGCCGACATCGAACGCGACAGCCACCTGCGGCAGGCGCTGCGCCATGCGCCGGACGCCGATGCGGCGGCGCCGGCGGCATTGCGCGCGCTGATCCTGCACGAGGCGCAGGCCAAGGCGCGCGAGGGTCGCCCGGCCGTCGCTGCCGCGGCACCGTCGCTGCCATCGAGGCTGTGGCACTGGATCGGCAGCCCGCGCTTCGCCGGCGCGCTGGCCGGCGTGGTGGTGATCGGCTTCGCCGGCCTGCTGTGGCGCGAGCGCCCGCCGGAAGAGGCGCTGCCGCCGCGGGCCGCGGTGCAGGCACCGGCGGCGCCCGTTGCCGAGCCGGCATCGGATCAATTGGAGAAGAAGAAAGAGGCCGAGGCATCGGTGGCGGGCGCGGCCGTGCCCGCACCTGCCGCCGAGCCGGCGCCCCCGCCTGCACCGGCACCGTCGGTGCGCAGCGAGAAGCTGAAGCAGCCGCCTGCACCACGGCCGGCTGAAGAGGCGCCGCGGCGCGATGCCGTTGCCGATTCGCCCGGCATCGTGGCCGAGGAAACCACGCTGCAGACGCCGCGACCGACGCCTGTGGCGCCGCCGTCACCTGCCGCTGCGCCGCCATCGCAGGAAGCCACGGCCGGTGCCCTGAGCCAGCGCAGCCTGAACGAGAGCCGCGAGCGCAGCAGCGACAGCGCCGCCCGGCGCTCGCGGAGCGTCGCCGCGAAGGCCGCAGCGCCCAGCCCGGTGGACGCGGCCCCGGAAGCGGCCGCGCCTGCCGGCCTGCACGCCAGCTTCGCGGCCGGCCCGGCCATCGCGCAGCTGCGCCAGCAGATCGCCGGCGAAGCGACGCACTGGTACTGGCAACGCCCCGGCGGCCCGCAGCACCCGTTCGACAACGCCGTCAGCCAATGGCTCGGCCGCCTGGAAGCCGCGTCACGCGGGCGTTGGCAAAGCCTCGGCAACCTGCGCCCCGCGCCGGGCACCGAGCTGCAGCTGCTGCGCGATGGCGAGGTCACGCAGCGCCTGCAACTGACCGACGATGCGTTGGTGTGGGAGCGCCGCGACGTGGGCGAGACGCTGCGTGCGCCGCTCGACGCGGCGACCCTCGCGGCACTGCGGCAGGCGCTGGAGGCGGCGACGCCCTGACGGCGTTCAGCGCTGCGCGAGCCAGGCCGCCAGGCCTGCCGTCACACCGTCCGCGAAGCGCTGGAACACCGGCTCGACGACGAAGCCCAGGTGCGGCGTCAGCAGCAGGTTCGGCGCGTCGCGCAGTGCATGGTCGGCCGCCAGCGGTTCGGCGTCGAACACATCCAGCGCCGCGGCACCCGGCCGGCCCTGCTTCAGTGCCGCCGCCAGCGCGTCGGTGTCAACCAGCGACGCACGCGAGGTGTTCACCAGCACGCTGTCCGACCGCATCGTCGCGAGCCGCTCGGTGTTGATCAGGTGCCGCGTCTCGGCCGTCGGCACCAGGTGCAGGCTGACCACCGCCGACGTGGCCAGCAGTTCGTCGAGCGGCAGCGCGCTCGCGCCATGCTGCAGCGCGCGCTGCTCGGTCATGTGCGGGCTCCAGGTGACCACGTCCATGCCGAAGGCCCGGCCCACCGCGGCCACGCGGCCGCCGATCTCGCCCAGGCCGATCAACCCCAACCGCTGCCCGTGCAGCACCGGCGCGAGCGGCTCGGCCGCCTCGCTGCGC
>NZ_JBFULV010000215.1:0-2727 GCF_054049715.1 Rhizobacter sp. P5_C2
GACGAGAACTACCGCCATGTCTTCAAGAAGATCCTGTGGGCGCTGCCGCCGCCGCTGGGCATCGGACCCGCCGTCGCCCACACAGCCCGGCCGCCGGGCTGGCGCGGCCCGCCGCAGTCGACCCATGCCGTCAGCGCCAGCCCGGCGGCCGGGCTGTGTGGGCGACGGCGGGTCCGATGCCCAGCGGCGGCGGCAGCGCCCACAGGATCTTCTTGAAGACATGGCGGTAGTTCTCGTCCGGCTCGTGGCCGGTCAGCGGGTCCCGGTTGTCGCAGAACGCACTGTCGAGCCCGGCCCAGTCCTCGGCCGTCAGCACGCGCTGCGCCAGCGGCAGCACCTCGGTTTCCTCGGCCGCGATGTGGGCGAGGTAGAAGTCGATGTAGCGCTGCATCGCCTGCTCGAAACGGTCGCGGCGCAGGCACAGCTGGCTGGTGTCGGCCATCATCTCGAAGCCGAGCAGCTCGTGCTCCAGCTCGCGGATCGCACGCTCGCCGTCGGCATGCTCGCGGTCGAGCCGGTCGAGCACCTCGTCGCCCTCGGTGGTGCGCCGGCGCAGCAGCGGGAACAGCAGCTCGCTCTCCTTCGCGTGGTGAAGGCGCTCGGGGAATTCGTCGACGTAGAACAGCATCGCGCGCAGCACGCTGAAATCCGGCAGGCTGCCGCGGCGCCGGTGCTCGGCCAGCAGCAGGCTGATCGAGCGCAGCATCGCCGACATGGCGCTGTGTTCTTCGAGGATGACGCGGATGGCTGCGTGGTGCATGGCGATGTTCCGGCGGCAAGGAAGCCCGAGCTTGGGGCCGGGGCAGCCGATGCGGCTTGATCCGGCGCAAGGCGCGCCGGCGATGCCGTTGCTATGGTGCCGTCCACCGTGACCCCAACCTGCCCCATGTCCGCCTGCCCGATGCCCGAGTCCACCGATCGTTCCCCCCTGCCCGACGCGTTGATGCAAGCGTGCGTACACGGTGGCCTGCAGCCGCTGCGCCTCGGAGGCCGCACGCTGCTGCCGATCGTGCAAGGCGGCATGGGCGTCGGCGTCTCGGCGCACCGGCTCGCGGGCACGGTGGCGGGGCTGGGCGCGATGGGCACGCTGTCGTCGGTCGACCTGCGCCGACTCCACCCGGACCTGATGGCGCAGACGCCCGACCTGCCCCCCGGACCCGCGGCGACCGCGAGCGCGAAGCTGGCGATCAATGCGGCCAACCTGGTGGCGATCGAGCGCGAGATCCGTGCGGCCCGCGAGCTCTCCGGCGGGCGCGGCCTGCTCGCGATCAACGTGATGCGCGCCGTCAGCGACTACGCGCCGTCGGTGACACGCGCGCTCGAATGCGGCATCGACGCGGTGGTCGTCGGCGCCGGGTTGCCGCTCGATTTGCCGGAGCTGGCGAGCGATCACCCGAAGGCGCTGTTGATCCCGATCCTGTCGGACGCGCGCGGCGTGCAATTGCTGGTGCGCAAGTGGGAGCGCCGCAAGCGGCTGCCCGATGCGATCGTCATCGAGCACCCAGGGCTGGCCGGCGGCCACCTGGGCGCGGCGCGCATCGGCGACCTCCACGACGCCCGCTTCGATTTCGAGACCGTGATCCCGCTGGTGCTGGCCTTCCTGCGCACTGGCGGCTACGAGCGCGAGGTCCCGCTGATCGCTGCCGGCGGCGTGCGCAGCCATGCCGACGTGCTGCGCCTGCAAGGCCTGGGCGCGGCGGCGGTGCAACTGGGCACGCCGTTCGCGGTGACGCACGAGTGCGATGCGCACGCGGCCTTCAAGCAGGTGCTGGCGCAGGCGCGCGACGAAGACCTGGTCGAGTTCACCAGCGTGGCCGGCCTGCCGGCGCGCGCGGTGCCGACGACCTGGCTGCGCAACTACCTGAAGGCCGAGCCGCGGCTGCAGCAGACGATGCACGTGAAGCCGCGCTGCACGCTGGATTTCGACTGCCTCGCGCAATGCGGGTTGCGCGACGGCTTGCCGGGCTGGGGGCAGTTCTGCATCGACACGCAACTCGCGGCGGCACTGCGCGGGGACGTGAAGAAGGGGCTGTTCTTTCGCGGGGTGGGCAAGCTGCCGTTCGGGGATCAGATCCGCGGGGTGGGTGAGCTGCTGCGGCACATGGTGACGCCGCTGCCGGCCTGACGGGCGTACGCTTCGGCCCGCCATGTTCAATGGAGGGCAACCAGGTGGAATGGTCCGAAATCAACTGCATCCTCTCGGCGCTGGAAGCCTTGATCGAGAAATACGAAGCGTCGCTCGAGAGCGGCACGCTCGATGAAGACGGCCAATCGGACGTCAGCAATGACCTGGCCTACGCGGAAATCCTGAAAGGCAAGTACGAGGAGATGCGCACCAAGGCTGCGGGTTGAAGCCCGCTCACCGCAGCAACTGCAGCAGCGTCTCCATGTCGACCGGCTTCACCAGGTGCTCGTCGAAACCATGCGCCGCTGACTTGAGCCGGTCTTCGGCCTGCCCGTAGCCGGTCAGCGCGATCAGCTTCAGCGCGCGGCCACCCGCCTTCGCGCGGATGCGCTGCGCGAGTTCGTAGCCGTCCATCACCGGCAGCCCGATGTCGAGCACCGCGATGTCGACCGACTGCTGCTCCAGCAACTGCAGCGCCGACGGCCCGTCGTGCGCGACCACCGGCAGATGGCCCAGCGCCTCCAGCAAGGTGGCCATCGTGGTCGCTGCGTCCTGGTTGTCGTCGACGACCAGCACGCGCCGCACGCTGCCGTGCGTGGCGA
>NZ_JBFULV010000216.1:0-2667 GCF_054049715.1 Rhizobacter sp. P5_C2
GCGCCGCCACCTGGCTGCGCTCGGCCAGCTTGCGCACCTCGGCCGCCACCACTGCGAAGCCCTTGCCGTGCTCGCCGGCGCGCGCCGCCTCGATCGCCGCGTTCAGCGCCAGCAGGTTGGTCTGGTACGCGATGTCGTCGATGATCCCGATCTTCTGCGCGATCTGCTTCATCGCCGCCACCGTCGCGCGCACCGCTTCGCCGCCCTCGACCGCTTCGCTCGCCGCCTTGGTCGCCATGCCGTCCGTCACCTTCGCGTTCTCGGTGTTCTGCGAGATCGACGCGGTCATCTGCTCGATCGACGCGCTCGTCTCTTCGACCCCCGCGGCCTGCTCGCTCGAGGCTTGCGACAGCGACTGCGCCGTCGCGCTCACTTCTTCCGAGGCCCCCGCCAGCGCCTCGGCGCCGCTGTTCACCTCGGTCACCACCTGCGACAGCTTGTCGACGGTGGCGTTGACGTATTCCTTCATCTCGGCGAACGCACCTTCGTAGTCGCGCTCGATGGTGCGCGTCAGGTCGCCTTCGGAGACCGCGCCCATCACCTGCACCACGTCGCCGATGCTGTCGCCAGTGGTCGACACCAGCGCGTTCAGGCCCTCGCCCATTTCCTTCTGGAAGCCCTGCAGCCCGGCGAGCTCGACGCGCGCGCTGAAGTCGCCGCGGTTCGCCGCCGCCACCACGTGGCGCTGGCCGTCGATCACCTGCTTCAGGCGGCCCACCATCTGCTTCACCGCGAACAGCATGCTGCTGTCGTCGCCGGCCCGCAGCGTGATCTGCGCCGACAGGTCGCCGTCAGCCACCTGGTGCAGCAGCGCCGCGGCATGGTCGGGCTCGCCGCCGAGTTGGCGGCCGATCACGCGGGTGACCAGCAGGCCCAGCCCGATCGCCACCACCACCGAGACGCCGATCACGCCCAGCATCAGCGTCCAGGTGTGGCGCACCGTCTGCTCGGCGCCGTCGTTGGTGGCCTTGGTCTGGCTCGCGAGTTCCTCGATCACCTTGGCCATCGTCGCCTCGATGTCCGAGACGGCCTTGCGCGCCGGCCCGTTGCTCTGGTCGGAGGCCTGGTCGAACTTGCCTTCCAGCACCAGCTGCGCGATCTTCTCGTTCTGCGCCAGGTAGTTCGGCAGCTGTGCATCCAGCTCCTTCATCAGAGCCTGTTCGGTTGCGCTGAGCTGGGTGGCGCGGTAGGCCTTCAGGGCCAGGTTGAACTTGTCGAGGTACGTCGCCGAGCGGCGGATGGTTTCCTTCACCTCGGCCGGGTCCTTCATCGCCGGCAGGCGCACGTACGAGCGCGAATGCGCGGTCAGGCGCGCCTGCGCCTCGGAGATGTCCTGCAGCGGCAGCACGTTGTCGACGTAGGTCGTGTGGATCATGCCGCCCAGCTCGCTCAGGCGCGACAGGCTGTAGCCGCCGACCAGCGCGGTCAGCACCGAGCACAACAGAAAGCTCGCCAGCAGCTTGTGCGCCAGCTTCATGCGATGGAACCAGTTCATGTCAATCTTCCCTTGAATATCAGACGGCCAGCGCGTTCTGCGTGCGGTCGGTGGCATCGGCCAGCGTGCCCAGGTCGTCCAGCGACAGTACGTGGTCGACGTTGAGCAGGATCACGAACTTGCCGCGCACCTTGCCCATGCCGTGGATGAAGTCGGTGCGGATGCGGGCACCGAAGGCTGGTGCCGGTTCGATGTCGGCGAGGTCGATGTCGAGCACCTCGTTGACGGCGTCGACGACGACACCGATCACCTGGCGCTCGCCTTCGGCCTCGACCTCGACGATCACGATGCAGGTGCGCTTGGTGACCGGGCTCGGCGCGCGGCCGAAGCGCGCCAGCAGGTCCATCACCGGCACGACGGCGCCGCGCAGGTTGATCACGCCGCGCACGCAGTCCGGCATCATCGGCACCTCGGTGAGGCTGTGGTACTCGATGATCTCCTTGATCGCGAGGATGCCGATCGCGAACATTTCGCCCGCCAGCATGAAGGTGAGGTACTGCGCCGGCTCGGCGGCGACAGGGCGCGCCACGGCCGTGGCCGGTGCGCGGTGGGTCTGGACCAGTGCGGTCATCGCTGGGCTCCTTGATTCAGCAACACGAGATCAGAAACGTGCGATCAGAAACGCGCGAACTGCGATTCATCCGGGCCTTCGCCGGCACCGGCGAACGCCATGCCCCCGGCGAGGTTGAAGCCGCCCGATGCGGCACGCTTGCCGGCCTTCGCGCTGCGCGTGGCGGCGGGCTTGCTCGGCGGCTGGCCCGAGGCCCGCGCGGCTGGTGTCGCATGGCCACCGGCCAGCTTGAAGAACGACATGGCCTGCTGCAGTTGCTCGGCCTGGCTGCTCATCTCTTCGGACGTGGCCGCCAGCTCTTCGGAGCTCGACGCGTTCTGCTGCGTCGTCTGGCTCAGCTGGCTCACCGCCGCGTTGATCTGGCTGACGCCCGACGACTGCTCTTCCGACGCCGCGGTGATCTCCTGCACCAGGTCCGAGGTCTTCTTGATGTTCGGCACCATCTGGTCCAGCAGGCGGCCCGCCTTCTCGGCCAGCTCCACGCTCGAGCCCGCCACCGTGCCGATCTCCTGCGCCGCCACCTGGCTGCGCTCGGCCAGCTTGCGCACCTCGGCCGCCACCACTGCGAAGCCCTTGCCGTGCTCGCCGGCGCGCGCCGCCT
>NZ_JBFULV010000217.1:0-2659 GCF_054049715.1 Rhizobacter sp. P5_C2
TGGAAGGTATTGGCTGCAACCGTTGCCGTCGCGCCTGCGCCTCGCGCCGCCCGGCTCTGCGTCGTACGGTCCGGGCGGCCGAACGCGTCGTACGTCACCGTGCTCGCGTAGTCCGCGTCCAGGCTCGTCACCGTCGTGCTCGGGCGGCCGAGCGCGTCGTAGCTGAGCACGCGCCGGTAGTCCTTCGCATTGGCCGCCCAGGTGTAGGTCTCGGCCAGCTCGCCGGTGCCGTTGGCCGCGGTGTCGTACTCCCAGCGGCTGTCCAGGTCCGGCTCCAGCCGGCGAGTCATGCGCCCCAGCACGTCGAACTCGAAGCTCGTGGTCTGCTGCTTCGAATCGGTCTGCTGGCGGGTCTGGCCCAGCGGGTCGACGAGGTAAGTCCAGTGCCCGAGGTTCGGGTCATCCAGCGTGGTCTTGCGGCCCAGCCGGTCGTAGCCGATCTCGATGCGGTTGCCCTTCGGGTCGATCGTGCGGGCCAGGCTACCGAAAGCCCCATAGACATAGCGCGTCGTCGCGCCGTAGGCATCGGTGACTGACGCCAGCTGGCCCGCCGCGTTGCGCACCTCGGTGCGCGCTTGTCCCTTCGCGTTGAGGCTCGTGCGGCTCAGGCCGTTGTAGCTGAAGCTCGCGCGGTCGACGCCGCTGCCGGTCTTGTTCGGTGCGTTGATCTGCCAGACCCGGCCGAGCGCGTCGCGGTCGTAGCTTGTCCACACCGGGCTCTGGCCAACGGTGTACAGGCGCGAGAGCCGCTGCACGCGGCCCTGGGCGTCGTAGACCTTCTCGCTGAGCACCGCGCTGCCGTCAAAACCCCAGTGGCGCGACAGCACCTCGTGACCGGCCGCGTCCTCGAAGGCCTCGCTCGGGCTGGCCGTCTGACTGGCCTCGTTCACGCCACCCCACTGCTGCGTGATCGTCACGGTCGCTGCGCCGTTCAGGCAGCTGTCCACGCACTGCCGGTAGGCCGTGCTGGTGGCCGTGCCGTCGGCGCGGCTCTCGCGCAGCTTGCGGCCCCAGCCGTCGTATTGCCAACGCGTGGTCAGTTGGTCGGCATCGGTCGCGCTCAGTGCGCTGCCGCTGCCGGCGTCGTGCGTGCTCGTCGTCGGGTGGCCCTTCGCGTTCGTGCTCTTCTCGGTGTAGCGGAAGCGGCTGTCGTAGTCGGAGCCATCGCTGCGCGTGTTGGTCTCGCCGGTGACTGGGTCGCGCCAGGTCACGGTGCGCTTGCGCGTCACGCCGTAGTTCGCGTCGGGCTCCATCACGGTGGTCACCGTGTAGCGCGGGTCGTCCGGCTCCACCGTCTGCTTGATCGGCGTGCCGTACCCGTCGTACTCATAGGTCACCGTGCGCGTCACGCTCTGGCCGGCCGTCTGGGCCTGCGTCATCCCGCACAGCCCCAGCAGCGCGGCCGCGATCCCGGCCCGGACCATCTTGTTTTTCGTCGTGCTCATGTGCACTTCCCCGTCTTGATCGTGCCGCTCACCCCGATCGACGCAGCGGGATAGTTGCCGCCGCTGACCTTGATGTTCTGGTTCAGCGTGCCAGCCGTGCAGCCGGTGATGAACACCACACCCACGGTGCACGACGCGCCCGCGCCGAGCTGTGCACCAGCCACGCAGGTGCCTCCCTGTCGACTGAAACTCGCCCCACCGGAGATCGCCGGCCACGTGAAGTTCAATGCGGCTGACGCCGCGCCGGTGTTGGACACCGTCACCGTCTGCACCGCAGAGGTCTGGTCCATCGTCTGAGAGCCGAACGCCAGCGATGTGGGGCTGACCGTCACCGTCGTGTTGCTCGGTGTCGGCAGCACCGTCAGCGTCACCGAGATCGGCGGCACGCTGCCTCCCATCGACGAGGTGCCGGTGATCGTGCCGGTGTAGGTGCCGGCCGTCGTCGGCGACACCACCTGCCATGAGCCGCACCCGGCCGACGCACCGCAGGTCAAGGTGTTGTTCGTCAGGCTCATGCCGCCGTTCACCGACAGCGTGAGGGTGGTGGGCGTCGGAGCGCTGTTGCTGTAGGCCGTGCTCGCCACGGCCGCCGTTGGCGCGGTGGACGAACCGCTGATCGACGTCGTGAACGTGGTGATGACCGGCAGGATGTAGCCCGTCCCCGAGACGCTGAAGCTGTTCGTGTTGAACGACGCCGCGCTCATCGTGAGGCCGCTGCCGCTGTAGCTGCCGGCACTGCTCGGCGTGAAGCTGACGGTCAGCGGGCACGAGCCGCCCGGCGCCACATTGCCGCACGCGCTGGTGTTGACACCGAAGCCCGCCGGCAGGTTGGCAACGCCGCTGTTCGCAGCCCAGTTGTAGGCCACGTTGCCGTCGTTGAAGAGGTTCACGCCCTGCGACGCCGAGCCACCCACCGCCACGTTGCCGAAGGCGAGCGCCGTGCTGCTCCAGCGAGGGACCGCGCTCTGCGTGGTCCAGGTGACGCGGGTCACTGCGGGCGCAGTGGTCGCCCCTGTCGGCACGAAGCTCTGCGTCTGGCCAAGGCCCGGCACATTGGCCGCCGCAGCGATCACCAGGCTGCAACTGCCTCCAGCGGCCACCGCGCTGCAACCGTTGCTCGCCACACTCAGCGGCGCGGCCAGCTCGGGGGATGCCAGCGTCATCGGCAGGTTGCCGTCGTTGCGGTAGGTGGCGGTCACCGTCTGCGTTCCACC
>NZ_JBFULV010000218.1:0-2541 GCF_054049715.1 Rhizobacter sp. P5_C2
CAGCAGCACCAGGCCCGCCGCTGCCGCGAACGCCGCGGCCAGCGCGCGGATCATCGCGGGCCGCCGACCGGCTCGACCAGCCGCATGCCGGGCGCCGCCCGCAGCGCCGCGACCTTGGCGGCCACCTGCTGCGCACTCGCCTCGCGCGTCTGCAGTGCAAGCCCATAGGCGCCGGCTGCATTCGGGCCGCTGACGATCTGCAGCTCGAGCCCGCGCAGCAAGGCCTGCAGTTCATCGGCCCGCAGCGTCGGCGCCGGGACGATGCGCAACGCCACGGTGGCCGGTTCGCCCGCCGGGGCCGACAGCGTCTGGTAGGCCGGTGCCGCGTCGCGCCACAGCAGCCCGGCGCCGAGCACCGACAGGCCGATCGCCTCGACGACGACCGCGGCGACGAGCCACTGCACCAGCGGTCCGCCGCTGCGGCGGCGCACGCGGCGCTCTGCCGGCGCGCGCTCTGCCTGGGATCCGGCCGCAGGGTCGGCCTCGTCGATGCGCCGCATCAGCCGCTTCAGCCCCGCGTCGGCATCGGTGAGCGGCGGCTGCGGCTGCGCCAGCGCCTGGCGCAGCGCACGCTGCCAGGCCAGGTCGGTGGAACCGTCGTCGGCGTCATGCTTCATCGTCGTACTCCTTGCGTCCCGCGGGGCGCCCCTTCGACAGGCCGGCCAGCATCGGCAGCACTTGGCGCAGCTTGACGCGGGCGTGGAACATGCGCGCCTTCACGGTGCTGAGCTCGCAGTCCATGATCTGCGCCACTTCCTCGAGCGAATGGCCGGCGCCGTAGGCCAGCTCCATCGTCGCGCGCTGCTCGGCGTTGAGCCGGCGCATGCCCTTGGCGACCCAGTCGGCCAGCTCGTGGCGGGCGTGGGGGTCGTCGAGGGCATGCAACTGGTGGGCCGATTCATCGGCCGGCGCCTCGGCCGGCTCCTCGCCATGCTCGCGCAGCGTCTTCAGCGCGCTGCGCCACGCGATGCCGAGGATCCAGGTCGACACGCGCGACTCGCCGCGGAACTCGCCGGCCTTCTGCCAGACGATCCAGAAGGTGTCGTTGATCACCTCCTCGACCACGTCGGCGCGGCGCGTCAGCCGGGCCAGGAAACGGTCGAGGCGGCGGTGGTAGGCCCGGTACAGCGCCTCCAGCGCCGCGCGTTCGCCGTCGGCGATGCGGCGCAGCAGCACGGCCTCGTCCGCATCATCGAGGCGGGCGGCGGCGGGGCGGGCGCGGATCAGCGAAAGCAGCGGCATGTCGGTGTGTACGCGCGAGCGCCGCGAAAGTTGCAACTATTTTTCGGTGCCGATCAGAAACCGAGCGCGAGGCTGCCGACCCAGCGGGCGTCGGCCGCCGCGCCGAACCATTCGCGCGCCCGGTGGTCGCTCGCCACGCGCGACAGCTCGAATTGAACGTTGCTGCCGATGCGCCCGCTCAGGCCGACATGCCCGTAGTCGTAGCTGAAGCCGGCGCGGCGCTGCTGGTCCTGGTGGCCGAGCCCGGCCGCCAGCGCGAAAGAGACGCTGCCCGCTTTGCCGAGCGGCTCGCGCAGCACCAGGTCGGCGGCCCAGCCGCCGCGGTGGCCGTTCGGCGACGCGGTGGTCTGGCGCAGCGCGGTGACCGAGCCGAACACGCGGTCGCGCCAGGCGAGCGTCGCACCGAACTCGTCGCGGTCGAAGCTGCGCAGGTAGTCGTCGAACGGGTAGGCATAGTGCGTCGCCGCGAGCTGCGCACTCCAGTCGTCGTCGAGGCGGAACGCGTGGCCGGCGCGGGCGTACAGCTGGGTCGTCCAGCCCTGGTCGGTGGAAGGCCGCAGCGTCGCGACCCCGATGCCCGCCAGCCAGCCGTCGGCGGTGTCGACCGCCACGCCGGCCTGCAACACCGGCTTGGCATTGCCGAGCGCGACGCCGCGCACCAGCAGCGCCGAACTGGCGCCCAGCGTGTAGTCGACCTCCTGGGCCCAGGCACCGGACAGGGCCAGTGCCGCTGCGGCCGTCGCAACGGCGCGCAGCAGGGACATCACGTCAAGCCTTCGGGAGCGGGATCGCCTTCAGCGTGCTGCCTTCGACCTCGAAGCGGCCGCCGACCGCCGGAGCGGTCTGTTGCGTGACGGTGCGGGTCGTGCCGTCGTCCATGCGCAGGCGCACCTGGTAGACGGTGGTGCTGCGGGCGCGCTTCTCGACCTCGTGGCCGGCAAAGCCGCCGCCGACGGCGCCGAGCACCGTCATCGCCTTCTTGCCGTTGCCACCGCCCATCTGGTGGCCGACGACGCCGCCGAGCACGCCGCCGGCGACCGCGCCGAGGCCGGTGCCTTCACCCTTGCGGGTCTCGGTCTTCACGCTCTCGACGGTGCCGCAGGTCGCGCAGATGTCGGCGGCCGCGGTGGTGGTGGCGGCTGGGGCCGGCTTCGCGGCATGCGCTGTCTTGCCCTTGGCGGGGGCCACCGCCGCGACCGGCGTGGCCGGCTCGACCGGGGCCGGCTTCGGCGAGGAAGTCAGTGCAGCGGCGAGCGCGCCGGCACCGACCACGCCCAGGCCGCCGGCGACCCACCAGGC
>NZ_JBFULV010000219.1:0-2500 GCF_054049715.1 Rhizobacter sp. P5_C2
GCTACCAGGGCAAGCAGTACAAGGCCCTGGTGACGCACACCGCGTTCGCCGGCGCGAACTGGAACCCGGCCGCGACGCCGACGCTTTGGACGCCGACGAGCTCGTCGTGCGGCCCGTCGCCGGCTCCGGCACCCGCCCCGTCGCCCGCACCGGCTCCGGCACCTTCGCCGGCACCCGCACCGGCTCCGGCCCCCGCACCGAACGGCACGCTGACGCTGCCTGAAGCGCTGAAGGCCGTGCAGACCAAGCGCGTCTACGTCGGCTACTACCCGACCTGGAGCGACAACTGGTTCGACGCCACCGGCAAGACCGCCAACGACGTCTACAAGGCCAGCAAGTTCGCGAAGGTGCCCGCCACCTACACACACGTGATGGTGTCGTTCGCCGACCCGAACTTCTCGTGGGCCGGCCTCGCCACCAACAGCTTCTCGGGCACCGGCATCACGTTCAGCGCATCGCCGAAGGACATCAAGGCCGCGATCGACGTGCTGCACCAGCGCAACCAGAAGGTGATCCTCGCCGTCGGCGGCGCCACCTACAACAACTGGGGTCCGCTCGCGGCACAGGGCGCAGCCGGCAGCGGCTCGATCATCAACGCCCTCGCGAAGATCCAGACCGAGATGGGCTTCGATGGCCTCGACGTCGACTACGAGGCCGACGGCGACGTGGACCGCTACGCCAATTCGATCAAGGCGCTGCGCAAGGCGGTCGACCTGGCAGGCGGCGGCCGCGTGCTGACGCTGGCCGGCTGGTCGAGCGGTGCGGACTGCACCTCGGGCACGACGGCCGACCCGGCCTGCGCCGGCAAGATGTCGTACTGGGGCGGCAACGCCGGCCGCGAGCGCGGCGTGGTGCTGAAGTACCCGGCGACGGCAGCGATGCTCGACCTGGTCAACGTGATGAGCTACGACGCCCGCTACGAGCACTTCGACGGCATCGTCGCGTACAACCAGTACCGCTCGCTGTTCCCGTCCAAGACCATCGTGTCGATCGGCCTGGAACCGTCGCCCGAAGGCTGGGCCGGCGGCATGCTGGTGGTCAACGACGCCGACGCGCAGTGCACCGGCTCGCGCAACCTGCAGGACCAGTACGGCGTCAACCTGAACCAGCCGTACTCGGTGCAGCGCTACACCAATGCGGTCGCGAACGGCACGGCGTCGAACCGCAATGCACGTGACGGCGCGATGCTGTGGGCCATCATCAAGACGGGCGGCGGTTCGTGCGGCAGCGCACAGCTGGCGACGCCGGGAACGGTCGGGCAGAAGGTGGGCGCCACCTTCGGGCTGACGATCGATCCGCTCCTGCAGACCTCCGACTGGAAGTAAATCCTCCACCCCCATCCAGGAGCACACCATGAACACCAGGCAATCCAAGCTTTCCAAGCGCTACCACCTCGCCCGCCTGCCGCTCGCCGTCGCGATGAGCAGCGCCTTCCTCGCCGCTTGCGGCGGCAGCGATGGCAGCAGTGCCCCTGACGCCGCTGCGGCTGAAGGCCACGAATCCGCGCAGGCCGCCCGGGCCAGCACGGCCGGCAGCATCACGCTGGCCAGCGGCATCTACACGATCGTCAATGCCCAGAGCGGCAAGTGCGTCGACGTGGCCGGTGCCAGCACCGCCGACGGCGGCCGGCTGCAACAGGCCAACTGCAACAAGAACGCAGCCCAGTCGTTCGAACTCAGCGATGCCGGCGACGGTGTCTACAAGCTGGTGAATGGCGGCAGCGGCAAGGCGATGGACGTCGCGTCGGCGTCCACCTCCGACGGCGCGGCGCTGCAGCAGTGGGTCGACAACGGCACCAGTGCGCAGCGCTTCCGCATCGAGCACCTGGGCGGCGACCGCTTCCGGCTGGTGAATGCCGGCAGCGGCAAGTGCGTCGACGTGACCGGCGCCTCGACGGCCGACGGCGCGGTGCTGCAGCAGCTGTCGTGCAGCACGAGCGGCGGCCAGGCGTTCCGCTTCCTGCCGCGCGCCGGCAACGTCACCGCTGCGGTCGCGGTCGGCATCTACGAAGTCAAGTCGGTGGAGTCGGGCCTGTGCCTGGACATCGCCGGCGCCAGCACCGCGAACGGTGCCAAGGCCCAGCAGAGCGCCTGCGCGGATGTCGGCTCGCAACGCTTCGAGCTGCGCGCCGAGACAGGCGGCAGCTTCCGCCTGGTCAACAGCGGCAGCGGCAAGTCGCTCGACGTGACCGACGTGTCGACCGCCAACGGCGCGCTGATCCAGCAATGGACCACCGGCGGTGGCGACAACCAGCGCTTCGCGATCGCCGTCTCGGGCGCGGGCTACTCGATCAAGGCCCGCAACAGCGGCAAGTGCGTCGACGTGAAGGACCACAGCATGGTGGCCGGCGGCGGCATCCAGCAATGGGACTGCGGCACCGGCGCGAACCAGCAATGGAAGCTGACCGCGGTCGGCGCGCCTGCTCCTGCGCCTGCTCCGGCGCCTGCCCCCGCACCCGCGCCGGCCCCTTCGCCGGCCCCGGCTCCCGCGCCTGCACCGG
>NZ_JBFULV010000220.1:0-2491 GCF_054049715.1 Rhizobacter sp. P5_C2
GGCTCCTCCTGGGCCGCCGGGTGGCTCCTCCTGGGCCGCCGGGTCCGCCCGGGCCACCGGGGCCGGCCATCGCGCCGGCGGGTGCCGCGGCAGGCCGGTGGGTGAGGTACCAGGCGAGGCCGCCCAGCAGGGCCAGGCCGATGATCGCGATCAGCGTTCCCAACCAGCGCCGGCGCGGGGCGGCAGGGAGGGGGGGCGTGGTGGCGTCTTTCGGCGTGTGGTCCATGGGCATGGGCAGGATTCAGTGGGTGATGCGTCGGCGGATGCGCGACTGTGCCACTTGTGCAAGGCGGTCCGTCGGCGGCTGGGTGCCTCGGCACTTGGCGTGCCCGCATTCCAACCGGCCAACGTTGCCGGCTTGTTGCTGCCCCGTGCCCCGGTGTCAACCCGGGGCCCCGGACTGGCGTCCGGGCTACATGCCCGCGTAGTTCGGCCCGCCACCGCCCTCGGGTGCGACCCACACGATGTTCTGCGTCGGGTCCTTGATGTCGCAGGTCTTGCAGTGCACGCAGTTCTGCGCGTTGATCTGCAGGCGGTCGGCGCCGCTGTCGTTCTTCACGAACTCGTAGACGCCGGCCGGGCAGTAGCGGGCTTCGGGCCCGGCGTACTTCGCGAGGTTGATGCCGACCGGCACCGCAGCGTCCTTCAGCGTCAGGTGCGCCGGCTGGTTCTCGCCGTGGTTGGTGTTGCTGATGAACACGCTGGAGAGCTTGTCGAAGGTCAGCTTGCCGTCGGGCTTCGGGTAGTCGATCTTCGGGCACTCGGCCGCCGGCTTCAGGCGCGCGTTGTCGGGCACCGTGCTGTGGATGGTCCACGGCGGTGCCTTGAAGCCGAGCTTGGGCAGCAGCCACAGCTCGATGCCGTTCATGATCGACGACAGGAACAGGCCTTTCTTCATCCACTGCTTGGTGTTGCGCGAGGCCTGCAGCTCTTCGTACAGCCAGCTCTTCTCGAAGGCCTGCGGGTAGGCGCTGAGCTCGTCGTGCTGGCGGCCCGACGTGACGGCGTTGAACGCGGCCTCGGCGGCCAGCATGCCGGTCTTGATGGCGGCGTGGCTGCCCTTGATGCGCGAGAAGTTCAGGAAGCCGGCTTCGCAGCCGACCAGTGCGCCGCCGGGGAACACGAACTTCGGCAGGCTCATCAGCCCGCCGCAGGTGATGGCGCGCGCGCCGTAGCCGATGCGCTTGCCGCCTTCGAGGCAGGCGCGGATGGCGGGGTGGGTCTTCCAGCGCTGCATTTCCTCGAACGGGCTGAGCCAGGGGTTGCTGTACTCGAGGCCGGTGATGAAGCCGAGCGTGACCTTGTTGTCTTCCATGTGGTACAGGAAGCCGCCGCCGTAGGTGCTGTTGTCCATCGGCCAGCCGAGCGAGTGGATGAGGTGGCCGGGTTTCGCCTTGGCGGGGTCGATCTCCCACAGCTCCTTGATGCCGAGCGCATAGGTCTGCGGATCGCGGCCGTCGTCGAGCTTGAAGCGCGCGATCAGTTGGCGGCCGAGCTGGCCGCGCGCGCCTTCGGCGAACACGGTGTACTTGGCATGCAGCTCCATGCCGAGCTGGAACTCGCCGGTCGGTTCGCCGTCCTTGCCGACGCCGAGGTTGCCGGTGGCGATGCCCTTGACCGAGCCGTCGGCGTTGTAGAGGACTTCGGCGGCCGCGAAGCCGGGGAAGATCTCGACGCCGAGAGCCTCGGCCTGCTGGCCGAGCCAGCGCACGACGTTGCCGAGGCCGACGATGTAGTTGCCGGCGTTGTGGAGGCTGGCGGGGATCAGGAACTGCGGCGTGCGCAGCGTGCCGGTCTGGCTGAGGAACAGCATCTCGTCGTGCGCGACGGGCTGGTTCAGCGGGGCGCCGAGTTCCTTCCAGTTGGGGAACAGCTCGGTGAGGGCACGCGGGTCCATGATGGCGCCGCTCAGGATGTGGGCACCGGGCTCGGAGCCCTTTTCGAGCACGACGACGGAGATCTCCTTGCCTTGGGCAGCGGCCAGCTGTTTCAGCTTGATGGCGGTCGCCAAGCCGCCGGGGCCGCCCCCGACGACCACGACGTCGTACTCCATGGATTCACGCGGGCCGTGTTGCTCGAGGATGGCTTCGGGGGTCATGTCGTTCCTTGTGTCCTGGGCGCTGCGCGCAGCGGCGGCGCTTGTCTCGGTGCGCGGCATTGTATCGACGGCGAGGGCTTAAAAGCACGATCGTTCTTTTCTGGCATTGCCGGGTCTCGCCCCGGCGGGCGAGTCACTTTCATTTGCTGGCTCAAATGAAAGTAACGGCGGTTTCAAAGGTGAAGTGCAACACTCCAGCCCCCTGAGAGCCGTTGCATGACAAGAACCTACGAACAATTGAGCGCCGAGGACCGAGGCGTGATCATGGCGCTGAGTTCCCAGGGCAGCAGCGCACGAGCCATTGCCAGGACGCTGCAACGAGCTGCCAGCACCATCACCCGCGAACTGCGGCGCAACGGCTTCCAGCGTGAGGAGGAGCAATGCGTCATGGGC
>NZ_JBFULV010000221.1:0-2478 GCF_054049715.1 Rhizobacter sp. P5_C2
TGCCGAGCGCGTCGAGGCGCGGCACCAGCTGGCGCTCGGCCGCCCGGCGGAACAGCTCCTGCTCCGGCGGCAGCACCTCGAAGGCCTCGCGCCGGGCCAGGTCGGCCACCTGGCGCGGGGCGATCACGGCCAGCGTCGCCGGCCCGACCGGCAGGCTGTCGGCCACGCTCGGGAAGCGGCGCGCCTGTGCATCCAGCGCCTGGTCGACCAGCGCGTCGTCGGGCGAGAAGGTGAGCCAGCGGCCCTGGCGCGCGAGCGTCGGCCGGTAGGTGGTGGCGGCCGCATCGCCATGCGGGCCCCACGGCGCGCTGACCTCGCGCTGCCAGCGCTGGGCACCGGTGCGGGCAGCCGGCGACAGCGCGGTCGCCTTGGCCGGCAGCAGCCAGCCGGTCAGCGCGTCGAGCGTGGCCGACGGGTCGGCGGCGCCTTCGCGCAGCTGCGCGACGACGAGCGGCGTGTGGAACTGCGAGCGCGGGTACCAGCAGATCGCCGCCGGCCCGTCCAGCTGGTCGGCCAGCGCCGGCCAGCCAGTCGCCCCGGCCACCGCCCGGGCGCGCGTCCAGTCGGCCGGCAGCAGCGTGCAGGCGGCCGGGTTGGCGGGCAAGGCGGACCACAGTGCACGGTCGGCCGGGGCCGCCGGCAGCGCCGCGAGGCCGTCGACGCGCAGCTTGGTGGCCAGCACCGCGCCACCGGGCGCCACGTCGAAGCGCAAGGCCCGCAGGCCGGGGAAGAAGTGCTGGTAGCCGAACGACATCAGCCGCGCGTCGGCGACGATCGTGTGGGCGTTGCCGGGTTCGCCGAGGCCGAAGCCGCGGCGGTACACCGCCTGCGTTTTCGCATCGGCCGACAGCAGCGCGGCGACGATGTCGCGCGAATGGGCGTCGGCCTGGCGCTCGCCATCGAACAGCAGGCCCGGGTCGCTCAGCACGACCACGCGGTTGCCCTGCGCGACCAGCGCCAGCGTGCGCCGCGACGACAGCGTCAGCGCATAGACCGGCAGCGTGTCGCCGTTGACGCGGATCTGCGCGATCACGCTGAACTGGCGGTCGTTGGTGGCGAGTGCGGCGGCGCCCTGCAGCGTGCGGGCCAGCACGCCGCGCGTCATCGCCATCACCCAGTGGCGCGGCGCGCCCTTGGCATCGGTCCAGAACGCCATCTCGGCCGGCTCGTCGAGTGCCAGCTCGATCAGCTTGTCGGCGAGCGTGGTGTCGTGCTCGAAGGCGATGCGCTTCAGCGCGCCCTGCAGGCCGAGGCGGCTTTCATGCTCTTCGTAATAGAACGCGAAGTCTTCGGTCAGCACGTCGCGCAGCACCGGCGCCTTGATCAGGTCGCGCGGCAGGCGCGACAGTGCCGGCGTCGACACGTAGGCCTGCGGGTGCTCCAGGTCCACCTCCAGCGCGTTGATGCTGCCGCCGTAGCGCGACCAGCCGATCGTCGCGGCCACGATCCCACCGGCCACCAGCACCACCGCGACGGCGATGCCGGCCCATTGCTTTCGATTCAATCCCACGGGTTCCCCCTCCCCCATCCGCGCCATGCTGTCGACGGCGCACGGGCGGCATCATCTCAGTGCCGCGAGCGGGACAGGTGAACCGGTCGTGAAGTCAGCGTGAAATTCGGCCCAAGCTCACAGCATCTCCTCCGGCGCGAACGGCGACAGCAGCTTCACCGTGAGCTTGAGCCACAGGCTCGCCTCCGGTTCGCTGGTCAGCACCTGCGGCGCGCCGCCGCCGGGCGGCGACAGCGTCCACAGCAGCCGGCCGTCGGGGTCGAGCGACAGCCGCCAGCTGTTGGCGCTGGCGACCTCGTCGTGGAGCTGCAGCAGCTGGCGCGCGATCTCGGGGCTGTGCATGACCACGCCCATCTCGGTGTTCAGCCGGGCCGAGCGCGGGTCCATGTTCATCGAGCCGATCAGCACGTCGCGCTGGTCGATCACCAGCACCTTGGCATGCAGCGAGGCCTGCGACGAGCCGAACGAGCCGACCTTGCTGCGCGGCAGGTCCAGGTGCACGCGCAGTTCGCGCAGCTCGACGCCGGCCTTCAGCATCTGCTCGCGGTAGCGCGCGTAGCCGATGTGCACCGCCGGCGCGTCGGTGGTGGCCAGCGAATTGGTCAGCACGCGCAGGTGCACGCCGCGGCGCTTCAGGTCTTCGATCAGCGCCATGCCGCGCGCGCCCGGCACGAAGTACGGCGAGATCAGCACGATCTCGCTGCGCGCGCCGCGCAGCAGGCCCTCGACGTCGTCGCTGATCACCTCCCGCGGCGCCGCGGGTGCTTCTTCGGTGGCGGGCGCGCTGGCCTTGGTCGGCTTGTCGGCCAGCACGCGCGACGGCGCCCACACCAGCTTCAGCTGGTTGCGCGCCAGCTCGCTGCCGAGCGGCGATTTCGCGGCCGCGGCGACGATGGCCGGTGCCGAGGCCGCCGCCTCGCCGGCCMGCGCGCTGGCGGGATGGTCGGGCGCCGAGGCCTCGCTGGCCG
>NZ_JBFULV010000222.1:0-2373 GCF_054049715.1 Rhizobacter sp. P5_C2
GGATGCGGCCGCAGGCGCGCCGCAAGCCGCCGACCCGCCGGCCTCCGCCGCCTCCGAGCCCACCGCCGACGACGGCCCGCCGCGCCCGAAGCCCCCCGAGCTCGAGAAGCCGCGTCCGGACGAGGTGCCGGACGACGAGGCGCTGGTCGCGGCCGGCGCACGCATCGGCGAAGTCCGCTTCCAGCGGCTCAACCTCTTCGACACGCGCTTGCCCGAAGAAGACCGGCTGCTGTTCCGCTGGGCCAACAAGCTGCACCTGCTGACGCACGAGTCGGTGGTCGCGTCGCACCTGCTGTTCAAGCCGGGCGATCCCTACGACCCGCGGCGGCTGCGCGAGTCGGAGCGCATCATGCGCACCGAGTCGTACTTCCGCGATGCGCACATCCGGCCGATCGCCTGGCATGACGGCATCGTCGACCTCGAGGTCGTCACGCAGGACGTGTGGACGCTGAACCCCGGCGTGTCGCTCGGCCGCTCGGGCGGCAAGAACAGCAGCGGCTTCAGCCTGGAAGATTCCAACCTGCTCGGCCTCGGCAAGGAGCTCGGCTTCTCGTTCAAGTCCGAGGTCGACCGCAGCAGCAAGAAAGTGAGCTACCACGACAAGCACGTGCTCGACAGCTGGTGGGACCTGCAGGCCCAGTACTCCGACAACAGCGATGGCCACGTGCACGAGCTGATCGTCAGGCGGCCGTTCTATGCGCTGGACACGCCGTGGACGACCGGTGCGCAGGTGCGCGACGAGCAGCGTGTCGATTCCGTCTACGACCGCGGCGAGGTGCTGCGCCAGCTCGACGTGCGCGACCGCATGGTGTCGGCGTACGGCGGCTGGTCGGCCGGGCTGCGCGATGGCTGGGTGACGCGCTGGACCGCGGGCGTCTCGCTCGACGAACACCGCGCCACGCTGGCCGTGCCGCCGAACGAGGCGGTGCCACCGGGCACCGAACGCCAGCTGGTGTACCCGTGGATCGGCTTCGAGCTGATCGAGGATGCCTTCAGCGAGGTGCGCAACCAGGACCAGATCGGCAAGACCGAAGATGTCTCGCTCGGTTGGTTCGTGAACGGCAAGCTGGGCTATTCGCTGCCCGCGCTGGGCGCGGACCGGCGCGCCACGGTGTTCTCGCTGGGCGCCAAGGTGGGCCATGCGCTGACGCCGCGGCAGACGCTGCTGCTCGCAGGTTCGGCGGTCGGCCACGTCGAGGACGGGCAGTTGCAGAACTCGCTGTTCAAGGCAGAGGGCCGCTACTACCTGCGGCAGTCGGCGCGCCGCAGCTTCTTCATGGGCTTGTCGGCGCAGCGCGGCGTGCGGCTCGACGACGGCCAGCAGGTGCTGCTCGGCGGCGACAACGGGCTGCGCGGCTACCCGTTGCGCTACCAGAGCGGCGACGGCCGCTGGCTGTTCACGACCGAGCAGCGGGTCTTCACGAACTGGTACCCGTTCCGGCTCTTCAACGTCGGCGGTGCGGTGTTCTACGACATGGGGCGCACCTGGGGGCAGGGCGCGGTGGAGTCATCGCACAAGCTGCTGAAGGACGTGGGCTTCGGGCTGCGCCTGGGCAACAGCCGCACCTCGCTCGGCAACGTGATCCACGTCGACCTCGCGTTCCCGCTGGACGGCGACAGCTCGATCAAGAAGGTGCAGTTCGTCGTCGAGGTGAAAGAGAGCTTCTAGGGCAGGGTGCCGAACACGCCACCGACCATCGGCAGGGCCGCGCGGTCGGTCGATGACACCTCAGGATGCACCAAGTGCCATACCTCCCCGGCAAGGCGTGGCTGTGCATGGTATGCGCGGGCGGCCAATTCCGGTACCGGTTCCAACCCATCCGACACATTGGGGATGACAGCGCGATGCAACTCGTCGACAGTCGCGCGGATGGCGTGTAGCAAAGTGTGTCAGACAGGCGCGTTTGCGGTTAGATTTCCCGCAGGGGGAAGTTTGAATGCGCAGTGCGCGAGCACAGGATCTGCCGCCGTTCCACATCACGGCGCGCCTGGACGAATCCGGGTCATGCGACGTCTTCGTGACCGATGGGCGGTCGGTGGGCCGCCACGCCCGGTCGTGGCCGGAGCTGCCGGCCTTGCGCCGGCTGTCGCAAGCCGCCGCTGAGGGCGACCTGCACGCGGGCCTCGCCTTGTTCGCCCAGCTGTTCCCGGGCATCGTCGGCGCCACGCTGCGCGGCAGCGAGCCGCGCCGCCTGAACCTGCAGCTCGACGCGGCCCTGCACGGCCTGCACTGGGAACTGGCAAGCGATGGCCACGGCCTGCTCGGCGAGCGCTGGCGGGTCGCGCGGCACCTGCTGGTCGACGACGACCGGCAGGCCGGCCCAGGCGCGGGGTCCGACGCCGATCCCGACACCGATCCGGCCGCCACCGTGC
>NZ_JBFULV010000223.1:0-2347 GCF_054049715.1 Rhizobacter sp. P5_C2
GCGAGCGCCTGCACGAGCTGTGCGGTGCGTGCCGGCGTGTCGAGCGGTGCGACCGGCCAGGCCGGCAGCAGCAGGCTCGGTGGCACGCCGCGCAGCGCGGCACTGCCCTCGCCGACCGGCAGCATCCAGCGCAGCGGCAGCGCCGAGATCGGCGCGGTCCAGGCCCCGTCCGCCGCGCCGGCGCAGCAGCGCTCCTGCCAGTGCTCGGGCAGCAGCAGGTCGCAGCCTTGCAGCCAGGCCAGCGTGGCGATCCCGCCCAGGCCGCGCTCGGCGGTCACGCCATCACCGACCCCCATCAACCCACGGCCGCAGGCCTGGGCCAGCGTCTGCGCCCAGACGGCGAAGTCAGTGCCGTGCGCGCCTTGCAGCGGCAGCACCTGCATCGCCGACGGCGGGTCGCAGCGCAGGCGCGCGAGCAGCGGCTGCAGTGCCGGCGGGATCTCGCGGCGCGGCGGCAGGTCGTCATCCGCGATGAAGGGTTCGAGCAGCGCTTGCGCGACCCGCGACGGCATCTCCAGCGGCTGGTGCCAGTCGAGCGCGTCGCGCCCCGGCGGCAGGCTCAGCAGCCCGTGGCGGAACAGCGCGTGGCCGGCATCGGCACAGGCCGCGATGGCCAGCGGCTCGTCCCACAGGCGCTGCGCCAGCGCGAGCGTCGGCCACGGACGCGACGCGTCGTTCAGGCAGGCGGCGCAGACGGGACCGAGGGCTGCATCGGCGCGGCCCGCCAGCGCACACGCCAGCACGAACTGCGCGGCCGGCGTCAAGCGGCATTCGACGGCGATCCAGGCCCAGTCGCCGCGCCGTGCGCTGTGCTGTGCCACAGGGGCCAGCGCGGCCAGGCAGTCGTCGAGGTAGCGCGCGGTCGGGTCGGCGTCGAAGAAGCGCTGCTTGTCGTCGCGGAAGCGCAGCAGGTCGAGGCTGTCCTGCGCCGGGTCGCCGGCCGCCGGCAACGCGCCCGGCGTCGGCTGGCTGACGCCGCGCTGGTGCCAGCACCAGGCGACCTCACGCCGCAGCCGCAGGCTGACCTGGGCCAGCCAGAGCGCACACAGCGGGTCGTCCGGACCCAGCTCGGGGTTCAGGGCCGGCGGCAGCAGGAGTTGCGGCGCGTTCATCGCTCAGGTCCAGACCAGCGTCGGCGTGTCCAGCGCCTGCTCGCCGTTGACGCGCAGGATCACGCGGTAGGCCGGGTCGGGCGGCAAGGCCTGCACGTCGCTGACGGTGAAGCCCAGTGAGGTCGACGTGCCGCCAGGTTGCGGCTCCAGCAGCAGCCGGGACTGCCCATCGAGGTACAGCGCGGCATACGCGGCCGCGAGCGGCCCGCCGAGCTGGCTGCCGGTGATCGTGAAGCTGCCCGACAGCTTGCCCAGCTGCGGCACCAGCGGCCCGTTCAGCGCGACGCCGGTGATCCTCGGCAGCAAGTGACCGGCGAGCGCGTTGCTGCTGAACAGATGCCCGTCGAGCAGCGTGCGCGCCGCACACACCGGGTAGGTGCCGGCGGCGTTGGTGTCGGCCGGCGGGATCGTCGCGCTGAGGCCGCCGTCGGCGGTCGGCGTGGCCGGGTACGCGGTGGCGCCGACGAAGACCTGGTCGCAGCCGGCGAGGTCGCTGCCGCGCAGCACGAAGGCCTGGCCGGCGGTGAAGCGCTCGGGCTCGATCGCGCTGATGCGCGGCCCCATGCCGGGCAGCACGCTGACGCCGGTGTACAGCTGCGGGGGCGGCAGCGCCGGGCCGATGGTCTGCACCGGCAAGGCATAGGCGGGCGCCGCATCGGTCGAGGCCAGCATCACCGGGCGCACCTGGAACGCGGCCGACACGCGGTACTTCTCGTCGCTGCCCTGCATCACCTTCGACAGCATCTCGACATCGGCCTCGTCGAAGCTGATGCGCAGCGGATCGGGGTTGCTCGCGAGCACCACGTTGGTGGCCGCCGGGCGCAGGATGCTCATCGCGTTCAGCGCCACCATGCCGCGGCTGAGCAGCTTGTGCGCGAGCGGCGAGTCGCTGTCGGTGCCGTCGAACGCGGTCAGCAGGTAGTGCAGCACCAACCACACCGGCGGCGCCTGGCCGTCGTCGAGCGCGCGGTTGCGCAACTGGCCGTCGATGCCGACGCGGTAGAGGAACAGGTTGAAGCTGCTGCCGCCCGAGCCGGAGGATGCGGCCTTGCTCGCCTCCTCGGGCCGGCCGACGGCCACCGCGTTGATGCCGGTGCGCACCGCGAGCTGCACCTTCAGCAGCTCGCTGACGGCGCCGATGGCTTCCTGGCTCGCGGCAAGCGACATGGCTCAGCTCCAGCGCAGGTAGTGGCGCTGCGGCGAGAAGCGCGGTGCGGCGGGGGCCGGGGCTGCGG
>NZ_JBFULV010000224.1:0-2288 GCF_054049715.1 Rhizobacter sp. P5_C2
GGTCGAGTTGCCGCCCGACCGGCCGCGCCAGCCGCGGCGCAGCGGGCAGGGCGCCACCTTCGACTTCCATGTCGACGCGCCGACCACCGCGCGCCTGAACCAGCTCGCGCGCGACGAGGGCATGACGCTGTACGTGCTGCTGCTGGCCGCGTTCAAGGTGCTGCTGTACCGCCACACCGGAACCGAGGACGTGATCGTCGGCACGCCGACCTTCGGCCGCACGCAGCCCGAGTTCGCGCGCGTGATGGGCGATTTCGTGAACCCGGTCGCGCTGCGGTCGCGCCTGCACGCCGCGCTGCCGTTCCGCACGCTGATGCAGCAGGTGCGCGGCACGCTGCTGGAGGCGCTGGACGCGCAGGAGTACCCGCTGTCGCTGCTGGTCGAGCGGCTGCAACCGGTGCGCGATGCGAGCCGCTCGCCGCTGTTCGAGACCATGTTCGTGCTGCAGCGCTTCGAGCAGTTCCGCGAGCTGAACGACCTGCTGGTGGCCGGCGCGAGCGACGTGCCGGTCGACTTCGCCGGCTGGCGCGTGCAGCCCTATGCGATGGCGCAGCAGGAAGGGCAGTTCGACCTCGGGCTCGGGCTGATCGACCGCAGCGATGCGCTGTCGGGCGCGTTCAAGTACAACCCTGCGCTGTTCGACCGCGCGACGATCGAGCGGCTGTGGGCGCACTACCGCGTGCTGCTCGATGGCATCGTGGCCGACCCGGCGATGCCGATCGGCCGGCTGCCGTTGCTGGGTGCCGCCGAGCGTGCGGCCTTGCTGCCGCCGGTGGTTGCGGTCGCCGACGGCGCGCAGCCGATCCATCGTCGCTTCGAGGCCCACGCCGCGAACATGCCCGATGCGACCGCGCTGCGCTGTGACGGCGTCGCGATGAGCTACGGCGAGCTGAACCGCCGCGCGAACCAGGTGGCGCACCGGCTGCAGGGGCTGGGCGTCGGGCCGGGCACGCGCGTCGGGCTGTGCGCCGAGCGCTCGATCGCGCTGGTGGTCGGGCTGCTTGGCATCCTGAAGGCGGGTGGCGCCTACCTGCCGGTCGACCTGTCGTACCCGGCCGAACGCGTGGCCTTCATGCTCGGCGACGCGCAGGCACCGGTGATGTTGACGCAATCGGCGCTGCTCTCCCAGCTGCCACAGCATGCCGGCACCACGCTGTGCCTCGATGACCCGTCTCTGGCCGAGGCATCCACCGGCAATCCGGCAAGCCCTGTCGGCGCCGATGATTTGATCTATGTGATCTACACCTCCGGCTCCACCGGCCAGCCGAAGGGCACGCTGCTGACGCACCGCGCGGTCGACCGGCTCTTCACCGCCACCGCCGGCTGGTTCCATTTCGGTCCGCAGGACGTGTGGACGCTGTTCCATTCGGTCGCCTTCGATTTCTCGGTGTGGGAGCTGTGGGGTGCGCTGGCGCATGGCGGTTGCCTGGTGGTGGTGCCGCACGCGGTGAGCCGCTCGCCGGAGGCCTTCCTGCAACTGCTGCACGACGAGCGCGTCACCGTGCTGAACCAGACGCCGTCGGCGTTCCGCCAACTCGTGCAAGCCGATGTCGACAGTGGCGCGCCGCGGCGCACCGCGCTGCGCGAGGTGGTGTTCGGCGGCGAGGCGCTGGAGCTGCAGAGCCTGCGCCCGTGGTTCGAGCGCCATGGCGACGCGCAGCCGCGGCTCGTCAACATGTACGGCATCACCGAAACCTGCGTGCACGTGACGTACCGGCCGATCACGCGCGCCGACGTGGACGCGCGCGCCGGCAGCGTGATCGGCGTGCCGATCCCGGACCTGCGCGTGCTGCTGCTCGACGCGCTGATGCAGCCGGTGCCGGTCGGCGTGACCGGCGAAATGTTCGTCGGCGGGCCGGGCCTCGCGCTCGGCTACCTGGACCGGCCCGAGCTGACGGCGGCGCGCTTCGTCGACGATCCGTTCAACCCGGGCGAGCGGCTGTACCGCAGCGGCGACCTGGCGCGCTGGCGCGTGCGGGCGGCGGATGCTGCACTGGAGCTGGAGTACCTCGGCCGCATCGACCACCAGGTGAAGATCCGCGGCTTCCGCATCGAGCTCGGCGAGATCGAGGCGCTGCTGGCGCAGCAGCCGGGCGTGCGCGAGAGCGCGGTGCTGGCGCGCGAGGACGTGCCCGGCGACCAGCGGCTCGTCGCGTACGTGGCCGGCAGCGCCGATGTCGATGCGCTGAAGCAGGCGCTGCGCGAGCGGCTGCCCGACTACATGGTGCCGGCCGCGTTCGTCACGCTGCCGACGCTGCCGCTGACCGGCAACGGCAAGGTCGACCGCC
>NZ_JBFULV010000225.1:0-2285 GCF_054049715.1 Rhizobacter sp. P5_C2
GCTGTCGGCCAGGCGGCCTTCGGCGCGCGCCACGTCGGCCCGCGCGCGCTGGCCCCAGGCGCGCTCGCGTGCCGGCCAGTCCAGGCGCTCCAGCGTCAGCGCCTCGTCCAATGCGGCACGCGCCGCCGGGTTCGGCACCTGCCACAAGCCCGCCAGCCCGGTCAGCTGCGCGTACAGCCCGTGCTCGTCGCCGAGCGCGCGGAACAGCGACTGCGCATGATCGGCCGCGCCGCGCGAGCGCCCCGGCGAGGCTTCGGCCCACACCCATTGCGCGGCCCGCCACCAGGCGGCGGCCAGCGGCTTGGGAACGTTGTCATCGACCATCGCCTCGCTGAGCTCGTGCCAGCGTCGGGCCTCGGCGTGCAGCGACAGGTGGTGCCACAGCGGCGCGGCCGCGCCGACCAGCGCCACCAGCGTCTCGGGGTCGTGCTGCAGCGACCACGCGAGCGCGGCCCGCAGGTTGTCGAGCTCGGGTTCGTAGAGCGCCAGCCATGGCGCATCCGCCATGCGCAGCCAGTCGCCCTGCGCGCCGGCGAAGAACGCGCGCAGCGCGCGGGCATGCCGGCCGCGCAATGCCTGCGTGCGCGGGTCGTCCGCCAGGCGTGATTGCGCATAGGCCCGCGCACTCTCGCTGAGCGCATAGCGCGGCGGATCGCCGGCGCCGACCTGCACCAGCGAGTGGTCCGACAGCAGTGCCAGCCCGTCGATCGCGGTCCAGCCGTCGGGGTCGCTGCCGTCGGCCAGCACCGCGCCGGCCAGCGGCAGCGTGAAGCCGCCGGCGAACACGCCGAGCGAATCGAACAACGCGCGCTGCGCCGGCGCCAGCAGCGCGAGGCTCCAGTCGAGCGCCGCCTGCAGCGTCTGCTGGCGCGTCGGCGTGCCGCGCGTGCTGCTGGCCAGCAGGCGGAAGCGGTCGTCCAGCCGCGAGGCGATGCCGGCGACGCCCAGCAGCGGCACGCGCGCCGCCGCCAGTTCCAGCGCCAGCGGCACGCCGTCGAGCCGGCGGCAGATCTCGGTCACCGCGCCGACATTGGCGTCGGTCAGCGCGAAGCGGCGGTCGACCGCCCTTGCGCGCTCGCAGAACAGCGCCACCGCGCCGTGCTGCAGCGCCGGCTCGGCGGCGCTGCCGTCGGGCGGCACCGCCAGCGCCTCGGTGCGCTGCAGCCGCTCGCCGGCGAGGTGCAGCGGCACCTGGCTCGTCACCAGGATGCGCAGCCCGGGCGCGCCCTGCTGCAGCGCCTGCACCAGCGGCGCGAGGCCGTCGAGCAGGTGCTCGGCGTTGTCGAGCACCAGCAGGCCTTGCAGGTTCTTCATCGACGACAGCAGTGCGGCCTGCGCATCGCCGCCCACCGCGAGCTGCAGCGACAAGGCTTGCGCGACCGCGCCGCCGATCAGCGAGGCATCGGTGAGCGACGCGAGCTCGACCCACGCGACGCCGTCGGCCCAGGTCCGCCGCCGCGCCTGGGCGGCGGCGCGGGCGAGCGTGGTTTTGCCGATGCCGCCGGGGCCGACCAGCGTCACCAGGCCCGAGCCGTCCAGTTGCGCCAGCAGCTCGGCCAGCTCGCGGTCGCGCCCGACCAGTGCAACCGGCCGCTCGGGCAGTGCGTCGCGCGCGGCCAGTGCGGCCACCGGTGCGGGTGACGGTGCCGCCGCCGGGGCGGGCGCCTGCGCCGCCATCGTGAACCGGTAGCCGCGCCCGGGCACCGTCGCGATGGCCTGCGTGCCCAGCAGCTTGCGCAGCGCCGAGACGTGCACCTGCAGGTTGTTCTCCTCGACCACCAGGCCGGGCCAGACGAGGTCCAGCAGTTCGCCCTTGGACACCAGCCGGTCGCTGCGCTCGACCAGCGCCTGCAGCAGGTCGAACGCGCGCGAGCCCAGCAGCGCGGGCCGGCCGTCGACCAGCAGCTGGCGGGTGGCCGGGTTCAGCGCGATGCGTCCGAAGCGGTAGTGGTCAGGCAAGGGGATCCTCCAAGGCGGCGAATTTACGCGATGCCGCCGATTTCAGAACGATTCAGGCCCGCTTCAGGCTTTTGAAGGACGGCCCGGTCGTGCAATCGGACACTGGGTTTCGCTCAGGGAGACCTTTTCATCGTGGACATCAGCTCGGCAGGGACGGTCGTCGCGCTCACAGGCGCTCTCGCCTATGCAGCGGCCTGCCTGGCGCTGGCGCACCGTCACACCCGAGCCCGGCCGAAACCGCCGGCGCGCGGCCTGGCGGCCTTCGACCGGGTGGATTTCGCGGCGCGCGACGGCCGCGCCCGCGTCTGCGGCGAGTACCTGCCGGC
>NZ_JBFULV010000226.1:0-2241 GCF_054049715.1 Rhizobacter sp. P5_C2
CGGCGCCGGCGGCCACGCCGCAGGCCACCCACCAGACGCACCAAGGCCACCACGGCCCGCAGCGCTCCGGCGGCCAGGGCCGCCACGTCGGCGGCAACCGGCCGGGCGCGCGGCCAAAGCGGGCCACCACCAACAAGGCGCGCAAGACGCGGCGCCGCGGGGTCGGCGGCGTGCCGGGCGGGGACGACGACGACAACGATTTCCACTCGTCCGACGCGCAGCAGACCGGCACCGAGGCCGTCAACCTGAAGGACCAGTCGCAGGACTCCGGCGACGACCAGGACCGGGGCGGCGGCGAGGAGTCGCGCCAGGACAAGCTGGCCCGCGCGCGCAGCCTGTCGGAGAAATCGGATGAACAAGGCCGTGGCGGCTCGCCGCGCCGAGTGTTCGATTCGAAGATCCCGCTGCAGCGTTGCAAGAAGGGCATGCTGGGCGTGGTGCAGAAGGCCGTCATCGACCGCGAGCTGAACAAGGCGGCCGAAACCGGCAACGGCGCGCTCGCGGCCGCTGCGCTGCGCAAGCTGAACCTGGCGCTGCTCGGCAGCACGCGCGCCGGCGCCCGGCTCGACAGCGGCGGGCTGAAGGCGGTGGCCGAGTTCCTGGCGGCGAACTACCTGAAGCCGGCGATGCCGGAAGGCGGCTTTCCGCTGTCGATCAAGATGCTGCACTGGATGCTGCCGATGAAGCTGTTGCAGCTGCAGGTGCCGCGCACGGAAGAACAAGCCGCGTTGAGCATCGCGAAGATGCTCGTGCAGTCCCGGAGGAACGAGCGATGAGTGCTGTGATGAACGACGAAGCGCTGCCCGAAGGCGCCGAGCGAGCCGAGGGTGAGGCGCCGGATGGCGACGATCCCGACCACGAGCGCTACATCGGCCTGCTGACGGAGCTGTGCGGCGAACTCGACCTGCCGGACGTGCAGGCGGTGCTGCAGTCGCGGCGCGTCGAGGTCGAGGGCTTCAGCGTGATCGTCGACCATGTGACGAACGATCCGCAGGCGATGTACATCCAGTTCGACTACGGCATCACGACCGCCGGGCGGACCTTGTCGATCTTCCGGCTGATGCTCGAATCGAACCTGCTCGTCTATGCGCAGGACCAGGCCCAGCTCGGCCTCGACCCCGACACCGGCTCGACCCAGCTGATCGTGCGCGTGCCGATGACCGACGACATCGACGGCCCGTGGCTGATGGACACGCTGACGCACTACGCCGAGCACGGCCGCTACTGGAAGGACCACCTGCTGCAGGCCCCCGACGACATGTTCGAGGCCATCTCCGCCGGCGACTACCTGTGGTTGAGGGCCTGACGCTGCGCATTGCACAATCCCGCCTCATGCCCGACAGCGATTCCCTCGACTTCTTCGAAGACCGCCCGACGCTCTGGCCGCACACCGCGCCGGAGCGGCTGCTGCCGTCCCAAGTTGAGCAGCGCCTGCTGAAGGCGATGGAGCGCGTCGGCGCCGACGGCCCGTACGCGGTCGCCCTGTGCGAAGAGGCGATCGCGCTGGCGCGCTCCAGCGGCGACGACGGCGAGACGGTGCGCACGCTGTTCCGCGCCGCCACCCTGGTGCTGCAGGCGCGCCGCCCCGACCGCGCCTACGTGCTGTGCCTGGAAGCGCAGCAGGCCTTCGAGCGCCGCGACGACCGCTGGCGCGCCACCCGCATCCTGCTGCTGCGCGGCCAGTGCTGGCTCGAGGTCGGCGAGCACGAGCGCGCGATGACGCTGATCGCCGAGGCCGCCGAACGCTTCCGGCTGATGGACCACCGCGCCGACCTGGCGCGCTGCCAGGCCGCGATGGCCATGGCGCACCGCCTCGGCGGCGACCTCGACAGCGCGATCGCGATGGCCGCCCAGGCGGTCGGCACGCCCGGGGCGCCGAACGACCACCACCTCGACATCAGCCTGCGCCACAACGAGGCGCTGATGCGCCTGGAGCGCGGCCGCCTGCTGGCCCAGCAGGGCGACGTGCAGGGCGCGCAGGCCGAATACGCGCGGGCCTCGGCGGTGCTGCCGGATGCGCGCCACATCGAATCCCCGCGCAGCCAGCCCGACGGCGGCCAGGTGCTGCAGAACATCGCGCAGGTGGCGACCGCGATCGGCGACGACGCGACGGTGCTGCTCGCGCTGCGCCGGCTGGGCGACTGGGCGCGCCGTCGCGGCAGCCGACTCGAGCGCGGCGCGGTCTGGCTGCAGATGGCCGAGCTGCAGCGCGCACGCAGCCGCAGCCGGGCGGCCGTGGCC
>NZ_JBFULV010000227.1:0-2117 GCF_054049715.1 Rhizobacter sp. P5_C2
GCCGACATGCGACTTCCGCCGAGTGGCGCGAAGGTTGGTCGCGCCCGTCCACTGTAGAGTGCGCCGTACGAACTGTATACAGAGTCATCAAATGATCGAACTCGAACAATTGGAAGAGATGTTTTCGAGCATCGCGAGCGGCGCGAAATGGGACATGTCGAAGCCCATGCTGTGGGGATACTTCTTCACTGATGCTTCTGAGGAAAAGCTCACCTCAATCGTTCCCGCCCTCGAACGCGACGGATGCAGATTCGTCGACTTGTACGTTCCGGACTTGGACGAAGGCGAGCAGCCCTACTACTTCTTGCACGTGGAGAAGGAGGAGGTTCACACGCCCGCGAGCCTGTTTGAGAGGAACGCTCAGTTCTACGCCCTGGCTGAACGCTACGGCCTTGGCAGCTACGACGGAATGGACGTTGGGCCCATCCTCGCACCATAGCGTCCCCGCCCCATTGGCAAACCCGTAAGCGGACACTGGCGACCGACCGGTTGTGGCCGATCAGCGACTTCCGCGGCAGGCGCGGCAGGCGCGGCAGGCTACGAGCCTACGTTGATTCTGACTTGCGCGCCGTCAGGGAGTTCTCGGATCTCCTGGAGGAGGTGTCCGGTGAGGGCAAAGTGTTCGCGCGCGTTGACCGGGTTCAGATTCGAAACCTCATAGGTGCCTTCCTTGAAGACTGGCAGCGTCACGTAGGTGAAGCATTCGCCAGGAGAGGGACGCTTCCCGGCACCGTGAAGGCGCTCCACGAGATCGGGCATGAACCAATCGTCCACAAGGTCGATACCGAGTAGGCTTTGGAATTCCTCGACAGAGCCAGCGACCCGATTGACCTCCGCCGTTCCTGCGTTGAGCCACCAGACGCCACCAGAACGGGCCTCGAAAAACACATCACCGAGTACCGAGAACAGAACGGGCACGAATGGCTCGCGCAGCAGCCATGACCAGGACTCTCGAAGCTGCTGCACGGCCTCGTCACTGGGCACGAATGTGAGCGACGACCATTTGTGCGACATGTTATGCGGGAGGAGATCCTTGTACGGGAGCTCGTCGATTGTGCCTTGGGCGGTGGACCTCGCCGCACGCCCCCAAAGCGGCCCTTCGCGACCGGCAGCAAGTGGCCGACTGTGCATGTTCGCCGCGTTGCTCGCAAGCAGTCGGTCGCAGGTGGTGCCGTCGCCGCTGGACGACCGCTTGCAGGCCGACGTACGAAGGGGCACAGTCGGCCAGAAGCCGTCCTTCTCCAACGTCCGCTCTTGGGAGCCACGCCAGCGGCTACGATGCCTCCCGTCAAGCAAAGGTGATCACTTCGACGACATGGGCATCTACTACTACCTGTACGACCGAGAGACCGCAAAGGGAGTTTGCCTCGGAAAGAGGGGGCGACGTTTTGACGCAGAGTTCGAGGGGCCTACTGTGTGCATCAATGGAGATCAGTACCTCTTGCCAGCAAACCTGCTGCAGCTCCTGATCGATCGCTTCAAAGCAAGTTCGTCGGCGCACTGCGTCAGCATATTGCCCGACTACGAACTTTTCGATGGTGCCGATGCGATTCTTCCCGCTGCTACACCGTACACCGCCATAGGTGGCGATGTCGGGCCGCCGCTTTCAATCTACCTGCCCGAACTCGAAAGCGAGGCTGGACGAGCAGCCGTCATGCAGGCTGGGCTTCGCCGTGCATGAATTCACCGCCGGCCGGCGCGATTGGTTGGTGGCGGAGTGAGCTTCCGACGTCGCAACAGAACACCGTGGCTCTTGCACGGAGGCAGGGCTCTCGAACTGCCGCTACGGATCGTCTACCGCCGATATGAAACCCCAGGCGACTGACAAGAATCGGCCACATGCCGTCGGTCGAAGGTGTCACCGGTTTCAAGGGCCGTACCTTGCAGCTATGATCCCTCGCGGCCCCCACACTTGCTAGCCTTTCCTTCCATGCCAGAGCTTCTTCGCGCCCTTCTCGCTTTAGAGTTCGACTACGCTGGCGGCGAAGGAATTGACTTTGAACCCTTCGATAGCTTTTTGTCGACTCAGGAGACCCGAGACTGGTTCCGGGCTTGGACTGGGAACGAAGAAGTCGACGGCTCGGATTTCTTGGTATTCGGTCAGGACGGCACCGGCG
>NZ_JBFULV010000228.1:0-2094 GCF_054049715.1 Rhizobacter sp. P5_C2
CTCAGGAGACCCGAGACTGGTTCCGGGCTTGGACTGGGAACGAAGAAGTCGACGGCTCGGATTTCTTGGTATTCGGTCAGGACGGCACCGGCGGATATGCCGCCATCTGGAGCGTACGCAAAGATCTGCCTCTTCTTGACCAGCCGGTGGTCTTTCTCGGCTCGGAAGGGGAGAAAGGCGTCGTCGCGAGCACCATTCATGACTTCCTATGGCTATTAGCAGGCGGACTGGGGCCCTTCGAGGCCGTCTCGTATCCCGACGAGAAGCCAGAGAACAGTCAGTTTGCGGCGTTCGCGATGGCGCATTCACCCGAATCCAGGAAGTCCGCCCTGCAAGTCCTTTCGCGAGCGAAGGCCGAGTTTCCGGATTTCGAGGGGTGCATTGATGCGCTCTGCCGCTGAGGATCACCACGCTCGTTCACGGCCATGAGCTGCCTTTCCCCTCCGACTGCTTTCAGAGGCTCCGGAAGAGAGCGCGAATGGTGGTCGCAGCGCAGAATCGAGACATGAAGAAGCGTTCTGCCCGACTCGTGAAGAAGCTGCATAGGCGCTGGATACCCGAATGCGCCATTGATGCAAGCCAGTCCGCGTGCTGGAGGACGCGCCTGTTTGATTCGAAAGCCGGCGCGGTGTTCGAGCTGTCGCGGGCCAATCTGGCGGGGCTTTCGGGGCATGCAGGAACTGCGATCCAAAAGCTCGGGTTGCGCTTTTCCGTGACTGTGTCTGACTCGGAAGGCGAGGATTTGTGGCTGAGAGAGAACGGGGCGGTCGTGTTCAAGTTCTGGGCAACTGACTTTCCTGAGGTCTGCTTCTACAGCGGCAACAACCCAGCGATCCGATAGCATCGGCGCCACGCGACGAGCGTCTCTGAACGGCGAGTTGCTGCCCATCGCGAGCGGCAGGTTTTCGGTAGGCTAGCGTCCCATGTCTCGTCAAGAACTGTATGAACGGGTGCGCGGCAAATGGAAGAGCAGAATATTCGACGTCCTCGCAAGTAGCGGATGCTTCGACACCTGGGCCGTACCTCCTGACCCCACAACAGATTCCAAAGTCATGAATGATGTCTTCTTCGCGTGCCGGACTTGCAAGGACTACATCGACGCAGGCTACCGGTGGCCCGTGACGACGCTATTCCCTGATCAACGGGATCAGTTCCCCCTGAAGGTCAATGTTCAAGCGGTCTTGTCCAATGCTGAGTACTGGGGAGGAGAAACGGCCCATCCATACTTAGCAAAAGTCCTGCCCGCGGCACGGCGCTTCCTGCACTCTCACGAGGCTCATGACCTCGTCTTCGGAGACTTCGATGCGTTCATGAAATTCGACGATTCGAAGCATGCCTATCTCGAATGGCTTGAGGTCACCACTATTGACGATCCGGAGCTTCAAACCCTATGCCTGGAACCTCGGTACTTTGCCGAGCATCCTGCGATCAACTATCGATCCTGGGATCAGGTGGAAGCTTATTGCCGGCAAAACGCTTGTGGATGGAATGGCGACGCTGCCACGACTTCGGCTGCGCGGGAAGTCTTCCTTCGGGCCGTGAGGGCAAGGACTGATGGTCAGGCTGAGACCTAGTCACAAAACCTGGTAGGCGCATGTTCCTGTCTCAGCGGGTTGCAGCGGTCATGCCCATGAACCATCCGATGAACGACCGCTTCAGGGCGTCGAGATCGCCTCGGCGAAGGACTGCAACGGGTCGAGGCTGTGTGAAAACAGCTTGATTGCCTGAGGTGATCGCCTAAGTTGTGGCAACGCGGCTGAACGGGTCACGGCATGAAGCGATTCATCGAAGGAGAGGAGCGAAGCCAGGTCACGTTGCTCCCTGAGTGCCTGGACGACTACATCGCAGAAGACAACCCCATCCGCGTCGTCGATGTCTTCGTCGACGAACTGTCGATGAAGAAACTGGGCTTCGAAGGCACCGAGCCTGCGGCAACGGGGCGACCGTCGTACCACCCGGCGGTGCTGCTGAAGATCTACATCTACGGCTACCTCAACCGCGTTCCGTCGAGTCGACGCCTGGAGCGCGAAGCGCAACGCAATGTCGAGTTGATGTGGCTGACCGGTCGCTTGGCGCCGGACTTCAAGACCATCG
>NZ_JBFULV010000229.1:0-2031 GCF_054049715.1 Rhizobacter sp. P5_C2
GTCAACTGGGCGATGCGCGGTGCGCGGCTCACGCCGGCCCGCTTCGACGAACTCGCCACCCTCGCCCGCTCGGCCACCGATGCCGCCGGCGGCACGCCGGCCGACGCCACGCAGCGCCTGCTCGGCGTCGCGCACTGGCTGCTCGGCCGCCGCGGAGACGCCGTCCGATGACGCCGCTGCAGTTCGAGGCCGCGCATGCGCCGCTGTGGGACGAGTTGCAGGCCCTGCTCGACCGGGCGGAGGGCACGCGTCCGCGCAAAAAGGAGGACAAGCAGGCCGGCAAGAAGACCCAGAAGCCGGCCGAGCGGAAGAAGATCCTCCCGGTCGACGGCGCCCGCCTCAGCGTGCTGTACCGCCGCGCCTGCGAGCACCTGGCGCTGGCGCAGGCGCGCGCCTACCCGATCGGCCTGACGCAGCGCCTGGAGCAGCTGACGCACCGCGCGCACCAGCTGATCTACCGCCGCCACGAGCCGGGCTTCGGCATCGGGCGGCTGCGCCGGCTGCTGCTGGTCGACATCCCGCAGAGCGTGCGCGCGCACCGCGGCTACCTGCTGGTGGCGGCACTGCTGTTCGTCGTGCCGACGCTGCTGGTCGGCTGGGCCTGCTGGCGCGACCCCGGCTTCATCCTGCACCTGATGGACGCCCAGCAGGTGCGCAACTTCGACCAGATGTACGGCCCCGGCGCCGACCCGATCGGCAAGCCGCGCAGCGCCGAGACCGACTGGCAGATGTTCGGCTACTACATCCAGCACAACATCGGCATCGGCTTCCAGTGCTTCGCGGCCGGGCTGTTCGGCGGCATCGGCAGCGCGTTCTTCCTGGTCTTCAACGGGCTGCAGGGCGGCGCGGTGGGCGGCTACCTGACGGCGCGCGGCCACGGCGAGGCGTTCTACTCGTTCATCGTCACGCACTCGGCCTTCGAGCTGACGGCCATCGTGATGTCGGGTGCCGCCGGGCTGCGGCTCGGCCATGCGCTGCTGTCGCCCGGCCGGCGCACGCGGCTCGAGGCGCTGCGCCATGCGTCGTCGCACGCCATCGTCGTGATGTACGGCGTGATCGCGTTCCTGCTGATCGCCGCGGCGGTCGAGGCCTTCTGGTCGTCGGCCCGCTGGGTCGAGCCGCAGGTCAAGTACGGCGTCGGCGCGGCCTGCTGGGCGCTGGTGATCGCCTACCTCGGCTGGCAGGGGCGGCCGCGCCGCACCGCCGACGTGGAGGCCGCGAATGCAGGTTGACGCGATCGCCGTCGAGCTGCGCCCGCGCCCGATGCACGAGGCCGGCGACCTGGGCGTGCGCCTGGTGCAGGCCAACGCGCGCTCGGTGTGGGCGACCTGCACGCCGGTGTTCGCCGCGGTGTTCCTGCTCGCGCTGTCCAGCGTCGAGATCGCGAGCTGGCTGCCGAGCGTGCTGATCTTCTGGCTCAAGCCCTGGATGGACCGCAGCGTGCTGTTCGTGCTGTCGCGCGCGGCCTTCGGCCAGTCGACCCGCTTCGCCGACCTGTGGCGTGCGCAGCGCGAGGTCTGGTGGGGCCAGTGGTTCACGAGCCTGACGTGGCGGCGCCTGTCGCCGTGGCGCTCGTACACGCAGCCGATCTACCAGCTCGAAGGCCAGCGCGGCAAGGCGCGGCGGCAGCGGCGCGCGCTGATGCTGCGCTCGCAGCGCGGGCCGGTCGGCGCGATGCACCTGGTGTTCGCGCATGCCGAGGCCTTTCTCGGCATCGGGCTGATGGCGTTCATCGCGCTGCTGCTGCCCGAAGGCCTGCGCAGCGACGCCTGGGGCTGGTTCACCGGCGGCAGCGTGTCGGCGTCGTTCGCGACCGCCAGCGGCTACGCGCTGGTGGTGCTGGTGCTGGAGCCGTTCTATGTCGGCGCCGGCTTCGCGATGTACCTGAACCGCCGCGTGCAGCTCGAGGCCTGGGACATCGAGCAGGAGTTCCGCCGTGCGTTCTAGCGCTGCGTGGTGGCTGGCGGTGGCGCTGCTGGGCGCTGGGGCGCAGGCCCAGCAGGCGCCCGACGCGCCGGCCTCGGCCGTGGC
>NZ_JBFULV010000230.1:0-1890 GCF_054049715.1 Rhizobacter sp. P5_C2
ACCGTGTACTTCCCATCGCAGGTTCCGTCGCTGCTGTCCGAGATGCTGGAGCGCATTCTCGACACGGCGCGCGTCATCAAGAACCCGATCGAAGCGGCCTTCTTCCTGTGGGTCAACATCGCCTACCTGCAGCCGTTCGAGGATGGCAACAAGCGCACGCCTCGGCGGCGTCGGCCCCCGAGGCCGTGGCAGGCCGCCCGTCGCGCGACGAGATCGAAACCGAGCTCGCGACGCTGCGTGCCGACCCGCGCTTCGGCGGCACGCAGAAGCAGAAGACCTGGCGCTTCAAGCCGCGTGAATCCGAGCCGAAGAAGCCCGAGCCGCCGGGCGCGATGCCGGGCTGGTTCAAGTGGTTGCGCGAGTTCGCCGGCTGGGTCACCGCGGCCGGCCGCCTGGTCGTGTGGACGCTCGGCGCGGTGCTGGTCGCGGTGCTGATCGTCGGGCTGCGCTACTGGATCCGCGAGCGCGCCGGCGCGCTGCCGCAGCGGGCGCCGCCGCTGCCCAGCCATGTGCGCGATCTCGACATCCGCCCCGAAAGCCTGCCCGACCGCATCGGCCCGGCCGCTGCCGCGCTGTGGCAGCGCGGCGAGCAGCGGGCTGCCCTGTCGCTGCTGTACCGCGGCGCGTTGTCGCGGCTGGTGCATGGGCATGCGCTGCCGATCCGCGCGGCCAGCACCGAGGGCGAGTGCGTCGCGCTGGCGCGCGAGCGGCTGCCTGCCGAGCCGGCGGATTATTTCGCCCGGCTGGTGAGCGCCTGGCAGCTCGCGGTCTACGGCGCCCGGCTGCCGCAGACCGACGACGTGCTCGCGCTGTGCCGCGAATTCGACGCGCGGCTGCAGGCGCCCACCGCGCCGGTCAGCGCAGCGGCCGTTGTCGGAGCGCAGGCCGCATGAAGCTGCTGACTTCCGACAACCTGCTGCGCGCCGGCATCGCCGCGGTGCTGGTCGGCGGCCTGCTGTGGCTCGCGTCGTGCACCGAATGGGTCGAGGTCGACGTGCCGAAGCCGCCGTCGATCGAGGCGGCGAAGAACGACCTGCTCGCGCTCGAAGACCTGGCGCGCCGGCTCGGCGTGAAGGTCGAGCGGCCGATCGACCTGTCGCAGCTGCCGCCGGCCGGCAGCACCGTCTGGTTCGCGACCTGGCAGGGCAGCATCTTCCCCGGCCGCGGCGAGCGGCTGCGCGCCTGGGTGGCCGACGGCGGACACCTGGTGCTGCAGGCGACCGACCTCAACGAGGCGGAACTCAGCCCCTGGCTGCCGGTGCGCACGCTGAAGCCGGCGGCGCCGGCCGCCCGGCACGGCGCATCCGGTGTGCGTGGACACGACGACGATGAGGACGACGGCGAAGACGAGGATGAAGAGGCCGACGCGCCGTCCGCACCGGCGGCGCAGGCCTCGCGCCCGGCCGCCGGCGGCAAGCACGACATCGACCGCATGCTGGCGCAGATGCGCGAAGGCCCGCCGTGCCGCTCGGTGGCTGAGCCGGAATCGGTGGCTCCGGCCTTCCCGCCGGCGCGCAAATTGATGAGCTGCGCCCACCCGCCGTGGCCGCTCGTGCAGGCCAGGCTGCCGGCCACCTGGCAGCTCGACGCCGAGAACGGCATCGAAGTGCTGCGCGTGCCGCACGGCCGCGGCAGCGTCACCGTGCTGGCCGGCTGGGACCTGCGCGGCAACCGGGCGCTGACGCGCGGCGACAACGGGCTGATCGCGTCCGCCGCGCTGCAACTGCGCCGCGGGCAGCTGCTGTGGATCGTCGAACAGGAATCGCGGGTGTCGTTGACGGCCTGGATCTGGCAGACCGGCGCGGCGGCGCTGCTGCTGGCTGGCCTCGCGCTGCTGCTGGCCTGGTGGCGCGCCGCGCCGCGCTTCGGCCCGCTGACGGTGCCGACGCC
>NZ_JBFULV010000231.1:0-1884 GCF_054049715.1 Rhizobacter sp. P5_C2
GTCGCGGGCGGTGAGGCTCGGCACAGCCAGGGCCGTGTCGCCCCCGCTGCGCGGCGGCGTCTGGCAGGCCGCCAGCGCCAGCAGGCAGGCGACGGCTGCGGCCAGGGTCAGCGCGCGGCGCTGAAGTGCTTGCATCGACTGCTCCCTCAAGAAGGCTTCTTCGGATCGGCTGCGGGCGGCCGCTTCAGCGGCGCCATCGTGCTGGCGAAGCTGGCGGCCACGCGCTGCGTGTCGGCCGCGGTGTCCTGCGTCGGCACGTAGCGCTCCTGCAGGGCCTGCGCCATCGCGTCGAAGCCCTTGTAGAGCTGGCCGAATTCGTCGGTGCGCTCCTCGCGGATGCGGTGCTCGAAACGGCCCAGCGCGATCTCGCGCATCGAGTCGCCCACCAGCTTGATCGGCCGCGCGAACCAGTTCGCGACGAAGTACATCGCCACCGCCACCGCCAGCACCGTGACGATCACCAGCACGATCATCAGCGTGAGGCTCAGCCGCGCCACCTGCGCGAGCGGCTTCTCGGGCACGCCGAGCGCGACCCGCCCGACCGCCTTGCCCTGGAAGGTCATCGGCGCCTCGAACACCAGCACGTTGTCGTTGTCGTCGAGCACGCGCGTCACACTGACGCCGCCGGCCCGGGTGCCCAGCAGTTCGCCGCTGCGCGCCTTGTACGGCTGGCCGACGCTCGCCGCGTCGCTCGACGCGCGCACCACGCCGGCCCGGTCGACCACGCTGACGCTCGTGAAATCGCGCGTCTTCATGACCTCGCCGACCGACACCTCGACCGCCACCCATTCGTCGGCCAGCGCCGACACCGCGTTCTGCGCCGCGATGAAGCGGCTGAGCGAGGCGCCGTAGTCGGTCACCTGCGCCATCATCGCGGCCGTCTGCTGCCGGTTGACGACCGCGCCGGTCACCGCCATCACCGCGAACACGATCGCGCCCATCATCAGCGCCCACTTCACACGCAGCGGCAGGATGCGGGGCTTCTCTTTCTCGCGCGCGTCGTCTTCGATGTCGCGCATCGCCTGGCTGATCGCCGCGGCCAGCTCCTGGCCGGTCTGGAAGCGCCGCTCCGGCTGCTTGGCCAGGCAGCGCTCGACGATGCGGCGCACACCCAGCGGCAGGCCGGTGCGCAGCTTGTCGATCGGCGTCGGCTCCTCGGTGGCGATCTTCATCGCCAGCGCGACGATGCTGTCGCCCTGGAACGGCGCGGCGCCGCTCAGCATCTGGTACAGGATGATGCCGACCGAGAACAGGTCGGAACGGCCGTCGACCTTGGAGCCCTTGGTCTGCTCCGGCGACATGTACTGCGGCGTACCGAGCACGTCGCCGACACGCGTCTGGTGCGTCGACGACGCCCCCGTGGTCACGTGCGCGATGCCGAAGTCGGTCACCTTCACGGTGCTGGTGCCCTTCAGCACCATGATGTTCGACGGCTTGATGTCGCGGTGCACGATGCCCTTGGCATGCGCGTAATCCAGCGCCTTGGCCAGCTGCAGCACGATCACCAGCGTGTCGCGGATCGGCATCGGGCCCGAACGCGCCATCAGCTCGTTCATCGGCTCGCCTTCGATCAGTTCCATCGCCATGTACGGCCGGCCTTCGATCTCGCCCACGTCGTGCACGGTGACGATGTTCGGATGCGACAGCATGCCGGCGGCGCGCGCCTCGCGCAGGAAGCGGGCGCGGTACTCCTCTTCCTCGCAGTAGGCGGCGTGCAGGAACTTGATCGCGATGGTGCGGTCGATGCCGGGGTCGTGCGCGCGGTAGACGCTCGCCATGCCGCCGCGCCCGATGCGCTCGGTGATCTGGTAGCGGCCGACCTGGCGCGGCGCCGCCGGGCTGGCGGCGGCCGGCGCACTGCGGCGCGCGGACTCACTTCCCGGC
>NZ_JBFULV010000232.1:0-1682 GCF_054049715.1 Rhizobacter sp. P5_C2
CGCCGCCGCGTCGCGGTGGTGGGCGCGGGGCCGGCCGGGCTGGCGGCGGCCTGCACGCTGGCCGAGCGCGGCCATGCGGTCGACCTGTTCGATTCGGCGGCCGAGATCGGCGGGCAGTTCAACCTCGCGCGGCGCGTGCCGGGCAAGGAGGAATTCTCCGAGACGCTGCGCTACTTCGCCCAGCGGCTGCAGGCGGCCGGCGTCGCGCTGCACCTGAACACGCGGGCCACGGCCGGCCTGCTGGTGGCCGGCGACTACGACCGCGTGCTGCTTGCCACCGGCGTGACGCCGCGCGACCCGAAGATCCCCGGCCAGGAGCTGCCGCACGTGCTGAGCTACCTCGACGTGCTGCTGCAGCGCAAGCCGGTCGGCGACAAGGTGGCGGTGATCGGCGCCGGCGGCATCGGCTTCGACGTCGCGGAGTTTCTCGTCACGCCGCCGGGCCAGTCGCCGACGATGAACCTCGCCGAGTGGCGGGCGGAATGGGGCGTGGCCGATCCGAGCGCGGTGCGTGGTGGCGTCGTGCCGGCGCGGCCCGCGCCGCCCGCGCGCCAGGTGGTGCTGTTGCAGCGCAAGCCCGGCAAGCTCGGCAAGGGCCTGGGCAAGACCACCGGCTGGATCCACCGCGCGGCGCTGCAGATGAAGCAGGTCGAGATGATCGGCGGCGTCAACTACGAGCGCATCACGCCGCAGGGTTTGTTCGTGACCTATGGCGAGCAGCGGCGCGACGGCCAGCTGATCGAGTGCGACACCGTCGTGCTGTGCGCCGGCCAGGTGCCGCTGCGCGAACTGCTGGAACCCTTGCGCGCCTCGGGTGTGGACGCTGACTTGATCGGTGGCGCGGACGAAGCCACCGAACTCGACGCCAAGCGCGCGATCGACCAGGGCACACGGATTGCCCTGGCGCTTGAATGAGCCGTCTGTTGCGCACCGCCTTCGTCACCCTGCTGTTCTGCCTCACCGGCCTGGGGGGCTGCGCCAGCCTGCCGCCGCCGGTGCCGCGCCCGCCGGTGCAGGCGCTGGCCGACCCGGAGAACACCGCGCTCGGCAAGTTCGTCGCGGCCAATGCGCCGGCGCCCGGCATTTCGGGGTTCCGCGTGCTGGCCTCGGGCGACGATGCGTTCGCCGCGCTGAGTGCGCTGGCCGACCGGGCGCAGAAGACGCTCGACCTGCAGTACTACCTGATCCACAGCGACGAATCGTCACGTGCGCTGATGCAGCGCGTGCGTGCGGCCGCTGACCGCGGCGTGCGCGTGCGGCTGCTGATCGACGACCTGAACACCGCCGGCCAGGACGACGCGCTGATGCGCCTGACGCAGCACCCGCGCATCGAGGTGCGGCTGTACAACCCGTTCCCGTCCGGCCGCATGGCGACGCTGAGCCGGGTGATGGCCTCGCTGACCGACGCCGGGCGCATCAACCACCGGATGCACAACAAGATGTTCGTGGCCGACAACGCGCTGGCGTCGACCGGCGGGCGCAACCTCGGCGACGCCTACTTCGTGCAGAGCGCACAGAGCAACTTCCTCGACATCGACGTGCTGGTGGCCGGGCCGGCCGTGCGCGCGCTGTCGGCGGTGTTCGACGGCTTCTGGAACGACCCGCTGGCCTACCCGATCGGCGTGGTGACCGGCCAGCCGGCGGCCGCACCGGCCCCGGCCAGCGAGGCCTCGGCGCCCGAC
>NZ_JBFULV010000233.1:0-1664 GCF_054049715.1 Rhizobacter sp. P5_C2
TGTTGGGGTCGAACGGCGGCGCTGCCACCGGCGTCGGCGGCAGCGGCCGCGCAGGCGGCGCAGCCGGCGGCGGCGGGCTTTGCACCGCCGGCGGCACATAGGCGCCGCGCAGTTCGGGCGTGTGGTCGAAATCGGCCGGGATGCCGGCGGCCGGTGCCGCGGGCGCGGAGCCGCCGAACATCGCCAGCGGATCGGTGTTGGCCGACGCGCCGCTCGGCGAGGGCGCAGCCAGGAAGGCCGCCAGCGGGTCGCCGCCGCTGCCGGCGGCCGGCGCGCCGCCCAGCCCGAACATCGCATCGAGGCTCGACGACGGTGCGGCGGTGGGCGAGCCCAGCAGGTCGCCGAGGCTGAAATCCACCGGCAGCGAGCCGCCGGACGGCGCGGGCGGGGGCGCCGAGGCCGAGCTGCCCATGAAGCCGGCCAGCGGATCGGCCGAGGCCGAGCCGGACGACGGCGACGGCAGATCGGCAAACGGGTCGAAATCGTCCGGCAGGCGGCTGGCCGTGGCCGGCGGAGGCGGCGGAGCAAAAGCACGCGCGACCGGCGGCGGCGGGGAATAAGGGGGCGGCGGGGCGTACGACGGAGGAGAGAAAGGCGGCGGCGGTGCCACCACCGGCGCGGCGGCCGGCCGGAACGACGGCATCGTGCCGGTCGGGCTCGACTCGCGCGCACCGCCCATCAGGTCGGCGAACGGGTCGCTGGCGCCGGGGCCGCTCGGCCCGCCCAGCAGGTCGCCGAACGGGTTGGCGGAATCGATCGGCGCGGGCGTGGCACGCGGCGGCGTCGGCTGCGCGGGGGGCGGCATCGCCGCCGTCGTGCCGCCGAGCGGGCGCGGGGTCGGGGGGGCCGGCGGCACTGGCGGGCTCAGCTGCATGCGCGGGTTGGTGCGCGATTCGACGGCCGAGGCCTTGATCACCGTGCGCGAATCGATCGGTGCCCGTTCATCGGTGCGGGGCGCGGTTTCGGGCGCGGCCAGCGTCGCACGCATCACGTAGCCGCCGATCACCAGCTCGTCGGCATGGCCGAGCGTCGAGCCTTCGCCGGCGTTGATCGGCCGGCCGTTGATGACGATCGCGTTGGCGCTGCCGACGTTGCGGATCGAGAACGAGCCGTTGCTGAACCAGACCTCGGCCTGCAGGCGCGAGATGTGGCGCTCCGGATCGGGCAGGGCCAGCGTGTTCGTGTCGGAACGGCCGATCGTGCCACCGCGTTCATCGAAGTGGCCCGTGATCGACTGAGACAGGGTCTCGTTCTTCAGGGTATGGGCGCGTATCACCAGGATCATGAGGGCTCCGACTAGCGAGGCAGGCACGCCCGCCGAGCGGAGCCGGCGCGCCTGAAGCCGGTTTATCCGCCGGGCGACCGGGATTGGCAATCAACGAAAGTCATGCGCCTGTCGTGAAACCGATGGGAAACGATTGCTGAAATGGATTGCCAGATGACTTTCGTTCATTGAGACTTTCCTTCCCCCCAGGCACTGTGCCGTGCCATGCCAGAAGACGACTACCCGGAACGCCCGTTCGAAGATGACGAGACCACGCGCGTCATCACCCATTCCAGCGCCAGCATCAGGACCGCCCCGCTGAACGCGGCCGCGGCCAATGCGTCGGCGGACACGCTGCCGGCCGCTGCGCCGGGAAGTGAGTCCGCGCGCCGCAGTGCGC
>NZ_JBFULV010000234.1:0-1623 GCF_054049715.1 Rhizobacter sp. P5_C2
ACTACTTCATGGCTTCATGGCAATTCGCGGGATGCAGCGCCTCGCGTTGAATGATTTGCCTCTACAAGACGACCCTCTGACCGTGCGAGTGATCCTGGCTGCATTGGCGCTTTGCCGGGGACAGGTGAAGCTGGGAGCGTTGATCTCGTTCCTCGACGAGTCGGAACTGGATGAATTTGTCGATGAGCAGCTTTCATGGGCTCACCTCTATTCGCCCAGAGAAAGTCAGTAGCCGGCCAGTAGTTGCCGGTGGGGAGTGTCCGCTTCCGGCGGCGCCAACCATAATTGGGGAACGCCACTCGCCTTCTATCTCCCATGCGGTTCCTGCCGATCCTCCTTCTCCTCGTAATCTCGGCGAGTACTCGTGCTTCGCCACCTGAGGGTGATCAGCAGATCGCTGCCTTCGTGCTTCCGCCTGAAAGACTTGAGCGCCGGTACAGGACAGTCGTCTACCCCTCACTGCTCAAGTTGAATCCGGCATTGGCTGACGAGTTGAAGAATGTCGCCGACTCGTTCAACGGGCGAGAGGTTTCAAACCGGCTCGCGACGCTCCTCATCACGACCCTCTCCGATGCTGAGCGAGCATCCATACGTGCTTTCATGAATTCCAAGAGTGGTCGACAGTTCGCCAAGATACAGCGTGAGTCTGACGATGCGCCTGCCGTCCTAAAGAAAATGCAGCAACTTCCAGTGACACAACAACAGGAAATCGTTGCCTTCGCCTCATCTGTGGCAGGGGAGAAAGTTCTTCGTGTACTTACCTCTCCCGAGGCTACCGCTTTGAACCAAAGCTATGGAGCGGAGATTCTTTGCGCTCAGCTCGCACGCACGAAGCCGGAACAGTACGAGGCCCTGCGACAAGACGGGCGTTGCCCCACGATTCAGGGGCAGTGAGTTTCGGACAGTGCCGAATGCTCAGTGCAAGTCGTAGTCACCGCTTGTAGAAGACTGTGCCCCTTCGACCGTCGGCCTGCAAGCGGTCGTCCAGCAGCGACGGCACCTCCTGTGTCCGACTGCTTGCGAGCAGCGCGGCGAACATGCACTGTCGGCCAGGAGCTGACCCTCACGATAGACTGCTTCCGCGCCAAGTAGCGGTGCCTGATCCAGGAATGTCCAGCGGAGGCTCCGAACCATGCGACTCTTCAAAAGCCTGCTTGCCGCCAGCGGGTTCGGCGCTGGCACGCTGAATCGCAGTCCGAAGCCGCGCATCGTGGTCGATGCCGAGAATGCGGCTGACTGGATCGCCAAGGCCCTCCTGTCGGAAGGATACGAGGTTGATTTCTCGCTCGAGAGCCTGAAGGAGATCGATCGATTCTTCGACGATCACGCCCCCGGTGGCGCCATCAAGCCGAGCGGTCTGCTTTCCCGCGACCTGGGCGCAAGAGTATTCGGTATCGGAAGCTATGTTGGAGAAGTCCTGCGCCGTGAGGCCGGTGGCAATTGGCAAGGTGACGATGACGATCCTCAGGCCGAGATCAACCTCACGCTCAAGCTGCCCGACGGCGCATTGCTTTGGCCTATGCAGCGCGTTATGAAGCGCTGCCAGGTTGGCCCAGAAGAGAGCGTTTTTGTGTACGGCTCAGTCGCCAAGCAAGCGACGGGGCAAGAAAGTCAGTAGTCGGC
>NZ_JBFULV010000235.1:0-1572 GCF_054049715.1 Rhizobacter sp. P5_C2
CCTCGCTGCGCCAGCCGCCGGCGCGCAGCCGCGCGCTGGCGGCCTCGACCTGCTTCACCGCACCGAGGATCAGCGCCCAGGTCAGTTCGCAGGTCGCGCTCTTCGACGGCCCCCATTCGGTGTGGTGCACCGGGATGCCGCGCGCCTGCAGTGCCTCCTGGTCAAGCGCGTTGTTCCGCGTGCCGGTGTACGCGAGGAAGCGCAGCTTCGGCAGCTGGGCCAGCAGCTCGGCGCCGAACGGCGTGCGGTCGCGCATCAGCACGATCGCATCGGCGTCGCGCAGCGCGTCGAGCAACGCGTCGCCGCGCAACGGCGCATGGTGGATCGTCACATCGGCGGCCGCGTCGATCGCGCGCCAGTCGCCGAGCCGACGGAAACTGCGCTCCCAGTCGTCGAGCACGACGATGCGCGGCCTCGTCATGGCCGCGCCAGCGCCGCCAGCGCCTTCAGGTCGGCCGCGCCGCCGACCTGCCAGCAGGCGCGGATCAGCTCGCTCGTCTTCGCCGCGCCGAGCACCGCATCGGACAAGCCGTGGAACTTGGCCTCGAGCGCCGCATCGCTCATCGGCCGCTGCAGCGAGCCGATCGCGTGCTCGACGAACACATGCACGCGGCGCCCGTCGCGCAGCACCGCGGTCACGTCGGCGCTGGCCTCGTCGATGCGGTCGTCGACCGTGGCAACCACCTTTCGGCGCAGCGCCACCATGTCGGGACGCGTCACCACCGCGTCGGAGAACTCCTCCTCGGCCGCGTGGCCGAACACCAAGCCGGCCGCGCAGCCGTGGTACACGCTGAACTTGCCCTGCAGCCCGTCGGCCGGCTCCTTCTTGCCGGTCAGTTCGAGCACCAGCGAATGCACCTTCAGCTCGATGCGCTCGACGTCTTCCGCGCGCACGCCCTGCTCGCGCAGTTGCACGCAGGCGTCGATGCTCGGGTGGATCACGATGCCGCAGGCGAACGGCTTGTAGCTGTTGAACGAGATCTCGAAGCGCTCGCCGAGCTCGTCGGTCACCTCGTTCCAGGCGCACTTGGTCGACACCACCTGCGCGAAGCCGCGCGGCGCCTCGATCGCCCTCGGGCTGCTGGTGAAGCCGTGGCGTGCGAGCAGCGCCGACATCAGCCCGGCGCGCGCTGCCGCCCCCGGATGGAACGGCTTGGTCATCGTGCCGAACTGCTCGCGCAGCCCGACCGGCTGCGACGCCGCGATGCCGAGCGCCATCGCCGTCTGCTGCACGTCCAGCCCCAGCAGGCGCGCGCAGCCGGCGGCCGCGCCCAGCATGCCGGTGGTGCCGGTGATGTGCCAGCCGCGGTCGTAGTGCTCCGGGTAGACGGTGTTGCCGAGGCGGCAGGCCACGTCGATGCCGATCACCAGCGCGTCGATCAGCGCGCGGCCGCTCGATCCCTGGTGCTCGGCCAGCGCGAGCAGTGCCGAGGCCACCGGCCCGGCCGGGTGGATGATGGTCTTCAGGTGCGTGTCGTCGAAGTCGAAGGTGTGCGAGGTGATGCCGTTCACCAGCGCGGCGCTCGCCATGTCGACGCGCTCGCCGCGGCCGAGCACGGTGGCCTGCGGCGC
>NZ_JBFULV010000236.1:0-1535 GCF_054049715.1 Rhizobacter sp. P5_C2
CGCCTGCACGCCGCGTGGCGGCGGCCACCCCGCGCATCCAGGCGCGCGCCGCCAACCAGGCGCGCCCCGGCGAGCCGGCGCTGAGCTGCCGCACGATCAACTGGCAGCGCGGCGACATCATCCGGCTGCAGGCCCAGCCCTTCAAGCAGATCCACGTCGCACTGCCCGAGGCCGGCATCGACGTGATCATGGGCGACAAGGAGCTGTGGGCGCTCGACTGGATCAACAGCCGCATCTTCATCAAGCCGACCAGCCGCTCGAGCGAAGGCCGTTCGACCACGATCTCGGCGATCGGCCAGAGCGGCAACGCCTACGAGTTCCTCGTCACGCGCGTGCCCGAGAACCTGGAGATCTCGCACTGCGTCTACATCCAGGCCGACCCGGGGCTGATCTCGCGCGGCGCCTGGGCGCGCGCCGGCGACCAGCGCAGCGACGGCTCGTATGCGCAGGACTCGCGGCAGGAAGTGACCGCGCTGCGCGAGCGCAATGCCGGGCTGGAGCGCCAGGCGCGCGATTCGATGAAGGCCTACCGCAAGAAGCTCAACAGCAACTACGGCTGGGAGACCGGGCTGTTCTCGCGCTGGACCGCCGGCGAGATCGAGTCGGTGTACGACGACGGCCGCTTCACCTACGTGCGCATGAAGGAAGGCGCGCAGGGCATCGCATCGATCATGGCCGAGCTCGACGGCAAGGCGGTGCTGCTCGACTACGCATACGACGAGCCAACGCGCACCTACCAGATCAGCGGCCTGTTCCCGAAGTTCACGCTGTACTCGGGCAAGCAGACGCTGAGCATCACCCGCAAGGGTGAACGGGAGTCCTGAGATGAGCCAGCCCACCCCTCACAACCCGCCGGCCGGCGCCGCGGCGCAGCCCTTCACCGACAGCCTGCCGCCGACCCAGCCGCCGGGCGGCGACGAGCAGGTCTCGCAGCACGGCAAGCGCGTGGTGATCGTCGGCGCGGTGCTCGGCGGCCTGATCGTCGGCGGCCTGCTGGTCGATTCTCTGCGCAGCCCGCCGAAGCCGATCGCCGCGGTGGCCGATACCGGCAAGCCGCCGCCGCAGGATCCGTTCGTCGACTTCGAGGCCAAGCAGCGCGTCGAGGCGGCGCGCCTGGAGACCGAGCGGCAGAAGAAGCTCGCGTTGGAGCGCGCCCGCGCCGAGGCGCAGCGCGAGGCACCGCCGCCGTCGGCCGCCGCACCCCGCTCGCCCGAGCAGGACCTGCGCGAGACCGCGCGCATGGAGGACCTGAAGCGCTCGCTCGCCGCGGTGAGCTCGCAGGAGATGCTGGTGTCGAACCCGCGTGCGCCGCGCGATCCCCGTGATCCCCGTGACCCGTCGCGCGATCCGAAGGACGCGCCGCGCCGCACGGGGTCGACGACAGGCAGCGGCGGCGTGCCGGCCACCGGCACCGCCGCGGCCGGCAGCGTGGCAGCCGCGGCGGTGGGCGCGGAGGCGCAGACCGGGCAATCGCAGTCGACCCTGACGCGGCTGCGCCAGGCGATCGACCGCGTGCGCGGCGGCACCGGCAGTGG
>NZ_JBFULV010000237.1:0-1527 GCF_054049715.1 Rhizobacter sp. P5_C2
CGGTGGCCGCGGTGGCGGCGACCGCGGCCGCGCGCGGGGCGACGATCGGCGCTGCCCGGATGAAGGAACGGATGAGGCTCATTGCAGCGCCGCCTGTACCGCCTGCTGGGCGAAGCCGAGCACCATCGAGGCGCCCCACGGGGCGGCCACCACCAGCGTGATGACCACCGCGATCAGCTTGGCGCCCTGCGAGATCGCCTGGTCCTGCAGCGAGGTGATCGCCTGCACGAAGGACACCAGCAGCCCCACCAGCGCCGCCACCAGCACCGCCGGCAGCGAGACCATCAGGCACAGCAGCATGGCCTGCGAGGTCAGTCGAACGATGTTGTCGTAGTCCATGCTTGCACGCTCGCTACTTGTAGGTCAGCACCAGGCCATGGATCAGCGTCGACCAGCCGTCCATGACCACGAACAGCAACAGCTTGAACGGGATCGCCACCTGCGTCGGCGTCACCTGCGACAGGCCGAGCGCGAGCAGGATGTTCGCGATGATCAGGTCGACGACGACGAAGGCCAGGTACAGCAGGAAGCCGATCTTGAAGGCCGCGGTCAGCTCCGACAGCGTGAAGGCCGGGGCCAGCACGATCAGGTCATCGGCCTTCAGCGCCCTCGCCCGCTCCGGCGGCCACACCGCGGCGGCCGACTTCAGGAAGAACGCCTTCTCGCGCGCCTGCGCATGCTTGTCGAGGAACTTGCGCACCGGCTCTTTCGCGATCTCGATGACCTGGCCGATCTGCCCGGCACTCGACGGCGCGAAGCCCTGGTCCTTCATCTTGTCGTACGAATCCATCACCAGCGGCGCCATGATGTAGGCCGACACGATGATCGCGATGCCGTTGAGCACCATGTTCGGTGGCACCTGCTGCACGCCGAGCGCGTTGCGCAGCAGGCCCAGCACCACGACGATCTTGGTGTACGAGGTCACCATCATCGCGACGAAGGGCAGCACGCCGATCGCGAACGCGATGACGAGCAGCGGGAGCAGTTCACCCGTGGTGGTCTGCGTCATCGCGTGCCACCATGCGTGTGATGCGGGCGCCCAGCCGCGAGCCGACCGCCACCAGTTCCGCATGGCCGATCACCTGGCCGCACGACACCAGGCGCAAGCGCGCCTCGGCCGCCGGTACCGCGAGCTCGATCACGTAGCCCGGCTCGATCGCTTCCAGGTCGGAAAGCGGCACCGACACGGTCTCGATCTCGAAACGCACCGGCAGTTCGAGCTCGCCGATCGCATCCGCTTGCTCGCCCGGTTCGGCGAGCAGGTCCTGGTCATCGTCCAACATCTGAAGTCCTCCTTCGACTGTCCATGAATTGCCTTGAATCCGCCCCGGCGCGGCCAGGCAGCGCGCACCGCGCGGCCCCAGCCTGAGCACCGCGGCGGCACCTTCCAACCCTTGCAGTTCGGCCGGCAGCAGCACCACGTCGCCGACGCGCAGCGAGCGCAGCACGTCGATCGACAGCGCGCGGCTCGCGATCACCGCGGCGCCCGGCAGGCGCAGCAGCGAGCGCCAGGCGCTGCGCTGGCCG
>NZ_JBFULV010000238.1:0-1495 GCF_054049715.1 Rhizobacter sp. P5_C2
CCCGACGCCTGCTCCCGCCCCTGCACCGGCGCCCGCACCGGCCCCCGCGCCTGCCCCCGCACCGGCGGCCGACGCTAGCACCGAAGTCGCTCCGGCCACCGGCTGGGCCAGCCAATCCGGCGGCACGCGTGGCGGCTCGACCGCTGCGGCAGCGGCGATCTACCGGGTCGACACCGCGACCGAACTGCTCGCCGCCATCAAGGCGGGCGGCGACAACGCGAAGATCATCAAGGTCACCGGCCGCATCGACATGGCGGCAGCCGACAACGGCGGTGCGTTCAAGAGCACGTCGGACCAGGCCAATCGCGGCGAGCTGAAGCTCGGCAGCAACACCACCCTGATCGGCGTCGGCTCGACCGCAGGCCTGGTCAACGCGAACATCAAGATCAACAGTGTCGACAACGTGATCGTCCGCAACCTGACCATCATCGATCCGTGCGACGTGTCGCCGCTGTGGGACCCGAACGACGGCTCCACCGGCAACTGGAACTCGGAGTTCGACGGCATCACGGTGGACGACTCGACCCACGTCTGGATCGACCACAACAAGTTCACCGACGCCCCGGTCACCGACGACCTGCTGCCGGTCGCTAACGGCAAGCGCAAGCAGTGCCATGACGGCTCGCTGGACGTGAAGAACGGTTCGGACTACGTGACGATCTCGCACAACGTCTTCGACCAGCACGACAAGAACAACCTGATCGGCTCGTCGGACAGCAAGACCACCGACAACGGCCACCTGACGGTGACCTTCCACAACAACCTGTTCACCAACATCACCGAGCGCGCGCCGCGCGTCCGCTTCGGCAAGGTGCACGTGTACAACAACCTGTACGTGGGCAGCAAGGCCGACGCGGCCTACCCGCACGGCTACAGCATCGGCGTGGCCTACCTGGCGAAGATCATCTCGGAGGCCAACGTGTTCGAGATCCAGGGTGCCAACAGCTGCGCGAGCGTGCTGAAGAACCCGGGCTCGTCGAGCAAGACCGGCGCGATCACCGACGCCGGCTCGCTGGTGAACGGCGCGGCGCTGAACCTGTCGCAGTGCAGCTTCGCAAGCGACGTGGGCTGGACGGTGCCGTACAGCCGCAGCGCGCTGCTGCCGGCGGCGTCGGTGAAGGCTTCGGTGCAGGCGCAAGCCGGCGTCGGCAAGCTGACGGTCAAGCCATGAGATCCGGCGCGGGCCTGGGCCCGTTGTTCATCGCGGTGTCGGCCGTTCTGCTGGCCGGCTGCGGCGGGGGATCGGACGACACGAACCGGAGCGGTGGCAACAGCACCGGCTCGGAGCTCGGGCCGGTGACCGGCGCGCCGGCACCTGCCCCGGCCCCCGCGCCCGCGCCGTCGCCTGCTCCTTCACCGGCTCCGGCACCTTCGCCTGCGCCGGCCCCCGCGCCCGCGCCGTCTCCCTCACCGGCACCCGCACCGGCGCCTTCCCCGGCACCGGCACCCGCGCCGGCTCCCACGCCTGCGCCTGCGCCTGCTCCTGCTCCCACAC
>NZ_JBFULV010000239.1:0-1384 GCF_054049715.1 Rhizobacter sp. P5_C2
GGCTCGCCGACGCCGAGGCCGTGCTGCGCCGCGTGCTGGCGCAGGACCCCGGCCACGCGGCGGCCCGCAAGGCGCTGGCCCGGCTTCGTGAGCGGCAGATGAACGCCGAGATCGCCTCGCCGACGCTGAAGGCCGCGCTCAACAGCAACATCACGCTGGAGCTGCGCGACACGCCGCTGCGCAACGCCTTCGACGTGATCTCGCGCAGCGCGCAGCTGAACTTCGTGTTCGACCGCGACGTGCGGCCCGACGCGCGCGTCACGCTGACGGTGCGCAACAGCCCGGTCAACGACGTGATCCGGCTGCTGCTGCTGACCCAGCAGCTCGACCGCAAGGTGCTCAACGACAACTCGTTGCTGATCTACCCGGCCACCACGGCCAAGCAGCGCGACTACCAGGACCTGACGGCCCGCGTCTTCTACCTGACCAACGCCGATGCCAAGCAGGCCCAGGCGCTGCTGCGCACGCTGGGCAAGACGCGCGAGGTGCACGTCGACGAGAAGCTCAACATGGTCGCGGTGCGCGACACGCCGGACGCCGTGCGGCTGGCCGAGCGGCTGATCGAGTCGATCGACATCGCCGAGCCCGAGGTGATGATGGAGGTGGAGGTGCTGGAGATCAGCCGCAGCCGCGCGATCGACCTCGGCATCCAGTTCCCGACCGAGTTGAGGGTCGAATCGCTGCTGCCGACTTCGGGCCGCGTGCCGGCCGGCCGCATCGAAGTCAACCATGCGTCGCTGGCGGCGACGATCGCGAACCCGGCGCTGCGCCTCGGCCTGCAGTCGCAGGACACCAACGTGAACCTGCTGGCCAACCCGCGCATCCGCGCGAAGAACCACGAGAAGGCGCGGGTGCTGATCGGCGAGAAGCTGCCGGTCTTCACGACCACGGCGGTGCAGAACGCCGGCGTCGCATCGTCGGTGTCGTACCTGGACGTCGGCCTGAAGCTGGAGGTCGAGCCGACCGTGTACCTCGACGACGAGGTTGGCATCAAGGTCAACCTGGAGGTCACGACCAACCTGGAGCGCATCCAGGCCGCCGACGGCTCGACGGCGTTCCGCCTCGGCACGCGCAGCGCGCAGACCAACCTGCGCCTGCGCGACGGCCAGACGCAGGTGCTGGCGGGGCTGATCAACGACAACGACCGCGAGACCTTCTCGAAGCTGCCGGGGCTCGGCGACCTGCCGGGCATCGGGCGCGCGTTCGGCAACACGGTGCGCAACCGCGACAAGAGCGAGATCGTGCTGCTGATCACGCCGCGCGTGCTGCGCAACATCACGCCGCCGGATGCGGCCGCGCTGATGTTCGGTGCCGGCACCGAGGCGGCGGCCGGCGCGCCGCCGCTGCTGATCGCGGCGACGCCGGCGCGCTCGCTGGCGTTGAG
>NZ_JBFULV010000240.1:0-1382 GCF_054049715.1 Rhizobacter sp. P5_C2
CGCCAGCAGCGCGGCGTGCGCGAAGGCGGTGGTCGGCACCGCGGCGCCGCGCCCGGCCAGCGCGAGCGCCAGGCACCACACGGCGAGCAGCGCGTTCAGCGCGAGCGCATAGGCCAGCGCGCCGCGCTGCGGGCTGACCTCGAACAGCCCGGGGTCGAGGATCTGCGTCACGCGGTACAGCGCGAGCACCGAGGGCAGCGCCATCAGCCACGCGAGCCAGGCCGGCGCGAGCACGCTGGTGACGATCAGCGGTGCGCAGGCGGTGACGTAGGGCAGCAGCGACCAGCGCAACCGCGCCTGCGCATAGTCGCCGTCGGCCAGGCGCAACAGCAGCTCGCGCAGGTGCTTTACCTCCGTTCGCCCTGAGCCTGTCGAAGGGTCGGGCTGAGCTTGTCCTTCGACAAGCTCAGGATGATCGGTCCCAACCGCCTCCGTTCGGGCTGAGCCCGTCGAAGCCTTCGTGTCATGCGAACAGGACCCTTCGACAGGCTCTGGGCGAACGGGCACCGTATCCCGTTCGGGCTGAGCTTGTCGAAGCCCTGGTTCCATGTGCACAGGCCCTTCGACAAGCTCAGGGCGAACGGAGGTGGGTGCCGTCATTTCAGCGCATCGACTGCGGTGCCACCGCCGGCGCGAACTCGTCGATCGGCGCCCACGCGCGCAGGAACAGCTCGTCGTCGAGGAACACATTCATCGGCGTGCCCGGCTTCACGACGATGGTCGGCACCAGGTTCAGGTAGCGCGACGCGACGCGCCGGCCCACGTCGGCCAGACCGGCCGCGATCTCGGCGCCGGCATCGCGCCCGGCCAGCACACTGACCGCGAGGTTGGTGTCGTTGCTGGTCGAGCGTGCGGCGCGCGTCGCGGCCAGCCCGCCGATCACGCCGTAGGCCGCGACGCCGCCGAGCGTCGCGAGGAAATGCCGGTTCACGTCGCCCTCCAGCGCCGCGACGCCGGCGCCATCGAGCATCGCGCTGCGCGACAGGTCGATGCGCGCGCCGTTCGGCAGCACCAGCCACTGCGCGATCAGCGCCATGCGCTCGTTGATCGCCTCGTTGACCGGCTTCGGGCGGGCCGAGCTGCCGAGCACCCGCGTGCCCTTCGGGATCAGGATCACGTCCTGGTTCAGGTCGTAGATGTCGCGGGCGATCAGCGCGCGCCAGCGGCCTTCCCAGTCGGAGTTGACCTCGATGTCGAGCACCGCCGCCATCACCGTGCCGACCGGCACCAGGTACTCGCCCTCGCGCTGCGCATCGCCCTTCTCGCGGCGCGCGGTGGCCGTCTGGCCGACGATCGCGCCCGAGGCCTGCGCGCCGGCGAGGTCGCGCACGTAGCGCGCCGCGTCGTCGCCACTGCCGGTGCCGCCGCGCACGCGGTCGATC
>NZ_JBFULV010000241.1:0-1376 GCF_054049715.1 Rhizobacter sp. P5_C2
CTCGATGGTCGAGCAGGTCACCGGCACCGCGCGCTTCCTGTGGCGCCACGGCCCGCTCGCGCTGCAGGCGGCGCAGGTGCGCGCGCTCGACGAGACCGCCCGGCTGCACGTGATGCGCTACGACGAACTCGAGCGCGGCGCCCGCGCGTCGGCCATCGCGAAGTTGACCGGGCTGGATGCCGCGGCGCTCGGCCTCGCGCTCGACCGCAGCATCCCGCGCCGCCGCATCGACCTGCCGCCCGTGCTCGAACTGTTGGAAACCGCGCGCCGCCGACTGGCCGCCTTGCACACCGCTTCCTGAGGACCCTCCATGCAGATCAAACCCACCGACCTGACCCGTGCCGCCGAACTGCTGAACGAACTGCGCAGCGAGGTCGGCAAGGCCGTCGTCGGCCAGCAGCAGGCAGTCGACCAATGCCTGGTGGCGCTGATGGCCAGCGGCCACGTGCTGATCGAAGGCGTGCCCGGCCTCGGCAAGACCTTGCTCGCCCGCACGCTGGCCAAGTCGCTGTCGCTGAACTACGCCCGCGTGCAGTTCACGCCCGACCTGATGCCGTCGGACATCACCGGCCACGCGGTGCTGGAGGCGCGCGGCGAGGCGGGCGCACCGGTCGGCGCGCTGCGCGTGCACCGCGGACCGGTCTTCACCAACCTGCTGCTGGCCGACGAGATCAACCGCGCGCCGGCCAAGACGCAGAGCTCGCTGCTGGAGGTGATGCAGGAGTACCAGGTGACGATCGAGGGCCAGACGCTGCCGCTGGACAAGCCGTTCATGGTGCTCGCGACGCAGAACCCGGTCGACACCGAAGGCACCTACCCGCTGCCCGAGGCGCAGCTCGACCGCTTCCTGTTCAAGATCGACATCGGCTACCCGTCGCAGGACGAAGAGACCGCGATCGTGCGCCGCACCACCGAGCAGCTCGCCGGCGACCAGTTCCCGCTCGACGCGATCACGCCGCGCCTGGACGAGCGCTCGGTGCTGGCGCTGCAGCGCCTGGTGTCGTTCATCCGCGTCGACGACAAGGTGCTCGACTACGCGGTGCGGCTGGCGCGGGCGACCCGCGTGTGGCCGGGCCTGTCGGCCGGCGCCGGGCCGCGCGGCGCGATYGCGCTGGTGCGCGCGGCGCGGGCCACCGCGATGATGCAGGCGCGCGATTTCGTGACGCCCGACGATGTGAAGCAGCATGCGCTGCCGGCCCTGCGCCACCGCGTGATGCTGGCGCCCGATGCGCAGCTCGAAGGCCGCGCGCTCGGCGAGCTGCTGGCCGCGATGGTCGACAGCGTGGCCGCGCCGCGCCTGTGAGCCGCTGCCGATGCGCCTGCGCCTGATCCCCAGCCGTGCCGCCGTGGCGGTGGTGGCCGCCGCCGCGCTCGCG
>NZ_JBFULV010000242.1:0-1272 GCF_054049715.1 Rhizobacter sp. P5_C2
GCCCGTGCGCGACACGCCGCGCCGGCCCTTGCTCCGCGCTCCGTCCGTCGTGCCCACCGACGAGCTGTCGTCGCTCGCCGAATCGCCGCCGGTGATGTCCGCCAGCGCATCGACGCCCTGCCCGTCCGACCCGTCGAAGCAGGCCGTCGCCACCGTGAACCGGGCGCCGCCGCGGCACCTCGACACCTTCAGGACCAGGTAGGCCTGGCGGTCGGGCGGGCGTGGCAGCGGCTCGACCGGCCCCGACAAGGCGGTTGCACTTCCGACGGGACCGACAGGACCGACTCCCACGACGTGATGCCCGCTCAGGTTGAAGACGGCGGTGGGTGACCGCGCCGGGGCATCGGTTCCATCCCGGCAGCCGATGCAGGCGCTTTGTCTGCCGGCATCACGCCATCACAGCACGCGCCGCGGCGCCCCGGTCGCCACATCGCCGCTGTTCGGCGTGCCGGTCGGCTCGATCAGCAGCATGTGCGTCTCCTCCTCGGCCCACGGGCGGTGCTGCACGCCGCGCGGCACGACGAACATCTGCCCCGGCCCGAGCGTGACCGTGCCGTCCGGCAGGTCGATGTGCAGCCGGCCTTTCAACACGAGGAAGAAATCGTCGGTGTCGGGGTGGGCGTGCCAGCGGTACTCGCCGTCCACCTTGACCACCATCACGTCGTGGCCGTTGTACTCGGCCACTGTGCGCGGGGCCCAGTGGTCGTCGAAGAGGCCGAGCTTGTCATGCAGGTCGATTGCGTTCATGGAAGAAAGCCCTTGCGTGCGGAGTGAAACTGCACACAGTCTGCCGGCGCCCGCGGCGCGGGTCTTGTACGCTTGTCACATGAGCACCGCGCCTTCCGGCCGCTCGGACTGGGCCCGCTTCCAGCCCGGCGCCACGCCCGACATCACGCTGATGCGGGCGCATTTCACCGAGCATGTCTTCGAGCGGCACAGCCACGCGCAGTACGCGATCGGCGTGACGCACAGCGGCGTGCAGACCTTCCACTGCCGCGGTGCGGCCCACGCCAGCCTGCCCGGCGACCTGCTGCTGTTCAACCCGGACGAGGCCCACGACGGCCAGCGCGGCACCGACGAGGGCTTCGGCTACGCGATCCTCTACGTCGACCCCGACGCATTGCCACAGCACCTGCAACGCGACGCCGGCACGCACGGCAGCGCGTTCTTCCGCGCGCCCGTCGTGCGCGACGAGGCCGGCGCCGCCGCGCTGCAGCGCGCGATGGCCGCGATCGGCCAGCCGCAGGAGTCGCTGCGCGGCGAGGCGCTGAC
>NZ_JBFULV010000243.1:0-1208 GCF_054049715.1 Rhizobacter sp. P5_C2
GCCTGCAGCTGCGGCGGCAATTGCCCGCGCTGCGCGGCGATGCCGGCGCTCGGCGCGTCGGCCCCGGTGATCGCCCGCGCGCCCGCGGTGGCGGCTCTGACCGAGCGCGACTACCGCGATTTCGTGCAGGCCACCATCGGGCAGCTGAACGCGGCGGCCAGCTTCTATGCCGATCCGCTGGTGCAGATGAACGCAGCGCGCTTCGACACGCTGATCAACGCCTGGTACGCGATGGTGACCGACCGCGACAAGATGATCACCGACCACCTGGGCGGCGACGTGCTGCTGCGGCGCGATCTGCAGGCCGCCTACATCGCCGCGCTGCGTGCGCTGATGCCGAAGGCCGCGACCGCGCTGAGGCAGACCGAGGACGCGCTGTACCGCATCAACAATGGGCGCATCCCGCCGTGGGCGTGGCAGGTGCCGCACCGCCAGGAGGCGGGCTTCTCGACGCCGCTGGCCGACAACCAGGCGGTCGACCCGCTCGCCGGCAACGTGGCGTTCGCGAGCAACGGGGTCTCGGTGACGCTGCTGCCCGACGGCGTGGCGGTGACGAACCCGGCCAACCCGACAGCGGCCGGCACGCGGCTGCTGTTCCCCATCAGCGTGCCGTTCACGACGACGATCACCAAGGGTGTTGCCCGCATCGCGAGCTTCACGCCGCCGGCCGCGGTGGCGACCTTGCAGACGCTCTACCCGCCCGGCGTGTCGGCCGGCGGAAGCTCGGGCTACGGGCGCGGCACGACGCGCGAGGACCAGGCGGGCGGCAAGGTCGACCCGCGCAGCACCAGGCTGCGCTTCCACGAGGGCCAGCACGGGCTGGACTTCCAGGCCTTCATCGCCGCGAACGCACTCCCGGCCTTCACCGGCGCCACCGGCCAGACCGAGCAGCAGTTCCGCGATGCCGTCGAGGCGTACAAGCGGGCGATCAGGGCCTACGTCGATCGCGCGACGAAGGCCTCGTCGCGCGTGACGCACTGCGTCGGCACGACGATCGACCAGTACAACCAGGCACAGGCACCGGGCGCGACGATCACGCTCGAGTGCACGCCCTGAGCGAGGCCGGCCATGACTGCACAGACCGCCGCTRCTGCCAAACCCGCCGCCGCGCAACGCGCTACACCGGCCGCGGCGCAGGCGCGCGGCGAGCCACTCGCGATGCCGATGCAGGGCGCCGCGCAGGGGCTTCGGGCCGGCTGCGCCTGCGG
>NZ_JBFULV010000244.1:0-1179 GCF_054049715.1 Rhizobacter sp. P5_C2
CCTGCAAACCGTGCTCGCCAGCCGAGGCGCGACCGACCGGGCTGCCGCGGCCCGCGTGCCCGCCGCAGCGGAGCGCCGGCTGCAGGCTGACGCGGCGCGGGTGTCGGCCGATCTGCACCGGCCGTGGCTGCCCTTGCTCGATGCGCTGGAGGCCAGCGCGAGCCCGCGCGTCAACGTGCAGCAGTTGAGCGTCGACGGGGGCTTCGCGAAGCTGCAGTTGCAGGTCGATGCGCCGGGGCTGCCGGAGCTGCTGCAGTACGTGCAGTCGCTGGACCGCGCTGGGGCGCCGCTGCATGGGGCGCAGTTGCTGGGGCATGAGTGGGTCGCGAACGGAAGCGCGCGTCGGCTGCAAGCGCGGATCGTCGTCGCCTTGGTAGCCCGGATGCCAATCCGGGATCGCGGAGTTGCGGACATTCCCGGATTGGCATCCGGGCTACGGTCATGATGGCGCGCGCGTGGCTCAGCTATGTGATGCTGCGACTCGGCCCGACGGGCGCTGCCGGCTTGTTGCTTCTCGCCGCGAGTTCCGCATTGCTGGCCTGGCAGGCGCTCGACACCTCGCCCCAGCGGCTGCTTCAGCGGGTGGCAGCCGCTCGCGCCGAGCTCCAGCGCGCACCCGCCGTGCGCCCGGTCGTGCGCTCGGCCCAGACCTTCGTCGCCGATCTCCCGCCGGCCGAGCAGGTCCCGGACTTCATCGAAGGCGTGCACCGCGCCGCCTTCGCCGCCGGCCTGCAGATCGACCGTGTCGAGTACCGGGCGCCGACGCTCGCCGCCGGCCAGGTGCTGCGCTCGCAAATGGTGCTGCCGGTCAGCGGCAGCTACCCGGCGATCGCGCAATGGCTGGCGCAGGTGCAACACGACCATCCCAGTGCCGCCATCGACGAGCTGACGCTGCAGCGCGATGCCCCGGCCGGCGAGCCGCTGCATGGCCGTGTCGTGCTGAGCCACTACAGCCGCAACGCGCCATGACCCCCGCCGCACGCCACCGCTGGCTTGGCTTCGCCGCGGCGCTCACCGCGCTCGCATCGGTGTGGGCGCTGGACGATGACGAGCAGGCCGTGCGGCCGGCACCGCTCGGGCAAGCGATGGCCGTCGAGCGACCCGCCTCTGCGGCGGCCACACCGGCCTCGGCCGTCGACGCGACCGAATGGACGCTGCCGGAGCGCGCGCCACTCGCCC
>NZ_JBFULV010000245.1:0-1177 GCF_054049715.1 Rhizobacter sp. P5_C2
GTGTTCGAGCTGGAGCTGATGTCCGGCGTCTCCGTGTACGAGGGCACACATGACGTGCGTTGGTACTACATCGCCTGCCGCTGCGTGGAATGCAATCTGGTCGGGGTTTTCGCAGACTGGAAGTGCGAAGCGGGTGATGCGGCGGCCTTCCTCGCCAGGGTCTGAGTGAGCGGCCGAACCCCGCAGAGATCAGGCTCGCAGCCTTGGGGGCACCCTGTCCGAAAGCCGCCGTTCACGTCTGGCCGCTTCTGGCCGACTGCGCCCCTTCGTCCATCGCCCTGGAAGCGGTCGCCCAGCGAGACGGAACGGCGTGCGACCGACTGGTCGCGAGCGACGCGGCGAACATACACTGTCGGCCAGAAGCGGAAGTTCGCCAATGACAGCTTGCGGGTAGCTTGGCTGAGGTCGCGGTAAGGTCCATGCTTGCCGAACTTGAATAGAGAGGGCCGCCTCGCGCTGTGCCCCGTCGAAGGAGGGAAGTCATGCGTGCAGACAGTTTGCTGGCGCTGAGAGAAGCGATTGCCCAGCAGTTTCCGACAGAGGCGGCGCGAGCGAATGAGCGACTCGAGCAGTGCGGCTTTAGTGCAGATGCCGACATCATCTGGCTCGAAGAGTTCTGCCGATCGACGACCAACTCCGTGGCAGCACTTGACGGCGCTGTGGTGACGGCGCATCTGGCCTTCATGGCGAATCAACTCGCTCGCGGCGATGCTGAGGTTCGCTCAGCTATTGATGTAGCCTACGTTGAGCCCTTGTTGCACGGGTTGAAGGGCGACCGGAAACGATGGGCATTGGCGCTGATGCCGCCCAACATCAAGCAACTCTACGTGCAGATGTGGGGGGGAACTTAGGTTCTAGTAGCCTTTCAGCAGCAGTCGGCCAGGTGCGGTCGGTCACGAGAGGCTCCTTCCGGTAAAGTGAATCGATGAACAAGTTACGGGGGACGAAGCCGCTTCCGCCTTCGCCGATCGCCACTTACTACACGGGCATATGGCGCAAGGCGCGCACTTACAGGGTGAATATGGCGCGGAAGGGATGGTGCGACCTCTGGCACCAGCACTTCGACTGGGATGGCGCAGGGAATGCCAGTTGGCGAGACCGCCGTCGTCACCTCGCGGTCTTGCTGCACGCCTTCAGGCGGGCGCAAGCGGAGTTGGCGAGCTTCCACGGCGAGCAC
>NZ_JBFULV010000246.1:0-1149 GCF_054049715.1 Rhizobacter sp. P5_C2
GTGCAGGGGCCGGGCTCGGGGAGGGTGCAGGGCTCGGCGCCGGGCTCGGTGCCGGTGCGGGACTCGGGGCGGGTGCGGGGGCCGGTGCCGGAGCGGGGGCAGGAGCCGGTGCGGGTGCCGGAGCAGCGCCGGCAGGCGAGGGTGCGGCGCTGTCGCCGCCACCGCCGCTGCAGGCGGCCAGGGCAGCGGTCGCGAAGAGGGCGGCCAGCAGGGATGTCTTGTTCATGCGCGGGAAGGGGCAAGTTGCGGACCATGCCGATGGGTCGCGCAGAGGCTGTCCCCGCAGCCCGCCAGCCCGCGCGGGCGCTGCGTTCGCGCGATCCATCGGCGCGGCGCATGCGCACCATACGCAGACCTGCAGACGCCGATTGCGTCGTCCGCGGACACTTCCCGTTCCTGGTTGCCGCGAATCGTCAGCGCTGCGCTGCGATTCACGCGGTGGCGGCGTCGAACCGGCCCGCGCACAAGGCACACTGGGCGCTTCATTCCAGCTGCCAGTGCCGCGCCGACATGACCGACTCCTCGTCCCATTCGCAACGCCCGCAACGCCCCCCGGGCACGCCACGCCTGGCCGGCCACGTGCTGGTCGAAGCCCTGATCGCCCAAGGCATCGACACCGTGTTCGGCGTGCCCGGCGAGAGCTACCTCGCGGTGCTCGACGGCTTCCACGAACACCGCGACAGCATCCGCTTCATCGCCTGCCGGCAGGAAGGCGGTGCCGCCTTCATGGCCGAGGCGCAGGGCAAGCTGACCGGCCGCCCGGGCGTGTGCTTCGTGACGCGCGGCCCGGGAGCCACCAACGCCAGCATCGGGCTGCACACCGCCTTCCAGGACAGCACGCCGATGGTGCTGTTCATCGGCCAGGTGGCCAGCGACCAGCGCGACCGCGAGGCCTTCCAGGAACTCGACTACCGGCAGGTGTTCGGCCCCGGCACGCTCGGCTTCGCGAAGTGGGTCGGCGAGGTGCACGACCCGGCGCGGCTGCCCGAATACATCTCGCGCGCCTTCCACACCGCGCTGCAGGGGCGGCCCGGGCCGGTTGTGCTGGTGCTGCCGGAAGACATGCTGACCCAGGCCACCGACGCGCCGGTGCTGCCGCGCGCCGAGCCGGCCCACGCCTGGCCGGCACCGGGCGGCCTGCGCGACCTG
>NZ_JBFULV010000247.1:0-1128 GCF_054049715.1 Rhizobacter sp. P5_C2
GGCGGTTTCAAAGGTGAAGTGCAACACTCCAGCCCCCTGAGAGCCGTTGCATGACAAGAACCTACGAACAATTGAGCGCCGAGGACCGAGGCGTGATCATGGCGCTGAGTTCCCAGGGCAGCAGCGCACGAGCCATTGCCAGGACGCTGCAACGAGCTGCCAGCACCATCACCCGCGAACTGCGGCGCAACGGCTTCCAGCGTGAGGAGGAGCAATGCGTCATGGGCCGCCCGCGAGTAGCCGGCGGCTATAACGCGCAGCGAGCCGGAGCGAGGGCGCGGCGCGTGCGCCGGCTTGCCTGCCCCGCGCGCAAGCTGCACCTCGGCAGCGACCTGTGGGCCGACGTGCACGGGCTGTTGATCAACAAGTTCTCGCCCGAGCAGATCGCTGCGACACTGAAGGCCGAGTTCCCCGGTCAGCCCGCCTTGCAAGCCTCACACGAGACCATCTACACGGCCATCTACGCCGCGCCCCGTGGGGAGTTGCGCCGCGAGTTGGTGGAGTTGCTGCGCCAGGGGCGCGGTGCCCGCAGGCCGCGCACGCGAGGCACCGATCGCCGAGGGGTGCTGCAAGACATGGTCAGCATCCACCTGCGTCCGCCCGAGGCCAGCGACCGCTTGTTGCCCGGGCACTGGGAAGGCGACCTGATCAAGGGCGCTCGCAACCAGTCGGCCGTGGGTACCCTGGTGTGCCGCAAGAGCTTGTTCGTGATGCTGGTCAAGATGGATGGCAGCACGGCACTGGACGCCTTGCAGGGCTTTGAGCAGGCCTTCTCTCCCTTGCCCCTGGAGATGCGCCAGACGCTGACCTACGACCAAGGCAAGGAGATGGCGCTGCACAAGAAGCTGGCCGAGAGCACGGGCCTGAAGATCTACTTCGCCGATCCCCACAGCCCCTGGCAGCGAGGCATCAACGAGAACACCAACGGCCTGATCCGCGAGTTCCTGCCCAAGGGCTCCGACTTGAGCGTGCACTCCCAGCGCGAGCTCGATCACACCGCCTGGGATCTCAACACCCGTCCTCGCAAATCTCTTGGCTGGCGCACTCCCTCTGAGGTCTTCTTCGAGTCAGCCTTCAACGCCAGCCACTCAAATCAACCCGCTGTTGCACTTGGGCTTTGAAACCGCC
>NZ_JBFULV010000248.1:0-1114 GCF_054049715.1 Rhizobacter sp. P5_C2
GGCGAGCACGGTTTGCAGGCGCCCGAGGGTCTCCTGCTGCACCGCCTGTTCGGCCATCCGCGATCGCAGGCTGAGGCCGGCCGCCACCGCCGCGACGATCCCGAGCGCCAGCAGAACGCGCGCCCAGCGGCTGGGCGCCGGCCGCGGCCGCGMCAGGTCGATCGCGTAGTGCGCGGCAGCCATCGCGTCAGGCCAGGCGGACGATGCGCGCGGCGAGCGTGCGCACGGCCGTGGCGTCGCTCGCGTCCAGCACCTCGGCCGGCGAGACGGCCAGCGCCGGCAGCTCGTCGAAGCGGCCGAGCGCGGCCCATTCGACGCGCAGCGCGGCGCGCAACTCGTCGAGGTCCGGCGCCATGTGGCGCAGCCGCACGCGGTGCAGCGTGCCGTGCAGCAGCAACGCAATCACCGCATGCCCGGCACCGATGTCGACCAGCGCACCGGTGTAGTCCGGCTCGCGCAGCCGCAGTTCGTCGACGCGCACCAGCGTGTCGATGCGCACGCTGCGCAGCCGCTGGCCGAGCAGCGTGTCCAGCGTGCGCATCAGCGCCATCGGCAGCGCGGCCAGCAGGCGCGGCCGCTGCGGGCGCTCCGGCACGAGGCGCAGCGACCAGCCGTCGGCGCCATCGCCGAACACGTCCTCGAAACGACTCGACGCGTAGGCCATCCAGCGCGCCTCGCTGGTCAGCGCCGCCGCCGACGGCAGCACCAGCAGCCGCGTGTGCATCGCGTTGACCAGCACGTCGGCCCGCAGTGCATCGCGCACCGGGGCGATCAGGCCGGTCAGCGCCTCGTGCAGGCCCTGGGTCCGCAGCGACGCGCTGCTGGGCGGCGCAGCCTCGCGCGTCAGCACCACGGCATCGCTGCGCACATCGATCAACGCGGGACGGGGCAAGGGCATCGCGGTCTCCGGTGGTTGGACAGAGTTCATGCGGGGGCATCGGCCGTTGGGTCGGCCGCCGCCGGGTCAGCGAACGTCACCCGGTCCAGCTCGGCCAGCGTCGTCAGGCCCTGCGCGACCAGCTCGACCGCTGCGGCGCGGATCGACCGCAGCCCGCGCCGGCGCGCCGCCGCCTTCACGTCGGCCAGTGGCGCGCGGCTGGCGATCAGGTCGCGC
>NZ_JBFULV010000249.1:0-1095 GCF_054049715.1 Rhizobacter sp. P5_C2
CACTGGTGGTCTCGCCGCACCGTGCCCAGCGTGCTGTCGTAGGTGCCCAGCGCGCTGTCGTACGTTTCCGTCACCATCCACTTCGGCGGCGTCGTGTAGGCAATGTGGTGGTGATACGCGCCACCAGCCCACTGCGTGTCGTTGGCCCGCCCGCGGTCATCGTAAGCATAGGTGGCCAGCCGGTGGCCGTTCTCGTCGATGATCCCCGTGATCGCCCACGGCAGGTCACCGCGCTCGTGCAGGTACTGGCGCGTGCCGATCGGTCCGCTCATCTGCGCCAGCTGCCCCTGGTTGTCGTAGCTGAACCCCCAGCTCTGCCCCGACACGTCCACCACCTGCTTGATGCGGGCCGAGCCGTCGTACTGGAACTGGACCGCGCGCCCTTGCTGGTCCGACACCTTGAGGATCAGCTCGGCCCTCGGCGCGATCGCCGCCGGCGTGTCCGCGCTGCTGTACTCGTACGCCAGCCGCGAGCCATCGGCCCGCGTGACCGTTTGCAGGTTGCCGTGGCTGTCGTAGATCTCTTGCGCGTTCGCGGCCGCATCGATGTACAGCCAGCCCGCACCCGAAGGGAACAACCGGTCCCGCACCTCCGCAGCAGCGGCCGCGTAGTTCCCGGCGCCGTCTCTCATGAAACTGATCCAGTCGCCATTCCCACGCGACGCCTGCACCGCCTGCGTCAACCCGTTGGCGTCCGTCTGGCGCTGCACGCGCTTGTGCAGGCTGCTGCTCCACAGCGGGCCGAACGAGGCCGCCTCGCTCACCTCGAACATCRGGTTCGGGTCGTCGACCGGGAGTTGCCGGCGTGTGTCGTAGTGCGCCGTCAGGCTCAGCGGCCCGCTCAGCAGCCGCTCGTCGAGCACCTTGGCGCCCGTCAGCGGGTAGATCGGCTTGCCCGCGGGGCACGCGTTTGGTGATCCACCTCCGACGTAGCGATCGATCGGCCTCTGGCAGGCATGCTGATCCTTGGACCAGCTGAAGCCGGGTGGGCAGTAGCACTGGCCATCCGTGCCGATGGCGGGCAAGTTCTGGTTCAGGTTGTCGGTACAGCCGCCGGCGCCCAGGCCCCACTCGCCGCTGCCGCTGTCCACGACC
>NZ_JBFULV010000250.1:0-1091 GCF_054049715.1 Rhizobacter sp. P5_C2
GCCGGCCGCCGCGGTGCCGGCGCCACCACCGTCGGCGTCGCCACCGCCGCACAGGCCGAGTTGCCGGTGCTGATCGAGGCCCTCGGCACCGTCACCCCCGCCGCCACCGTCACCGTGCGCCCGCAGGTCTCGGGCGTGCTGACCAAGGTACTGTTCAAGGAAGGCCAGGTCGTCAAGAAAGGCGAGTTGCTCGCCACCATCGACGCCCGCCCATTCGAGATGGCCCTGCTGCAGGCCAGCGGCCAGCGCCTGCGCGACGAGGCCYAGCTCGATGCCGCGCGCGTCACGCTGAAGCGCTACCAGACGCTGCTGTCGCAGGACTCCATCGCCCGCCAGGACGTCGACACCCAGGCCGCGCTCGTCAAGCAGCTCGAAGGCACCGCGATGACCGACAAGGCCTCCGAAGGCACCGCGCGCCTGAACCTCGCCTACACCCGCATCGCCGCGCCGGTGGGCGGCCGCATCGGGCTGCGCAGCGTCGACGAAGGCAACCTCGTCTCGTCCGGCGACGCCACCGGCATCGCGGTGATCACGCAGACCGAGCCGATCGACATCGCGTTCTCGATCCCGCAGGACCGCCTGCCCGCGATCCAGGCCCGCGTGGCCAGCGGCGCGCGGCTGCCGGTCGCCGCCTACGACCGCACCCGCACCAACAAGCTCGACAGCGGCGATTTCTCCACCTTCGACAACCTCGTCGACACCACCACCGGCACCGTGCGCGCGAAGGCCCGCTTCAAGAACGAGGGCGGCGCGCTGTTCCCGAACCAGTTCGTCAACGTGCGCCTGCTGCTCGACACCGTGAAGGGCGCCGTCGTCGTGCCGATCACTGCGCTGCGCAACGGCCGCGACGGCGACTACGTCTACGTGCTGCAGCCCGACCGCACCGTGCAGCAGCGCACGGTCACGCGCGGCCAGGCGACGGTCGACAAGGTGTCGATCACCACCGGGCTCGAGGCCGGCGAACAGGTCATCACCGAAGGCGCCGACCGGCTGAAGGACGGCGCGCGCGTGACGCTGTCGGCCGACCGCGCCGCGTCGGGTGCGCAAGGCGCCTCCGGCCCGGCCGGCGCGTTCCCGCCGGGCCGCCGCGC
>NZ_JBFULV010000251.1:0-980 GCF_054049715.1 Rhizobacter sp. P5_C2
CCGGGCGATGCGCAGATCGTGCTGAGCTTCTCCCCGAACGCCGAGAGCAACGTCGCCTACACCGGGAGCTGCATCAGCGGCACGAGCTTCAACAAGGGCTCGGATGGCAAGGTGACAGTGACGGGGCTGACCAACGGAACGGCCTATGCCTGCAAGGTCACGGCCACCAACTCGTCCAACGTGTCAGTCACCTCGGTCGCAAGCACCAGCGTGACCCCGCTGGCCCCGGTGACGCAGCTAGCACCGACCGCCGGCGACGGCCAGGTGTCGCTGGCCTTCACAGAGCCATCGGTCAACCCGAGCGGCACGCTGTACACGGCGAGTTGCGCAACCGTCGATACCGGCACCACGGTCGGCACGGGCAGCAGTGGCCACACCCCCTTGAAGGTCACCGGTCTTGCCAACGGAAGCACCTATCTGTGCGGGATCACGTCCACACTGGCGGGCAAGGGAACAACCAAAGCGTCGGTTCCAGTGGTGCTGCCCGCCATAACGACGAAGCCTTCCATCACGCAAGCCGAGCCGGGCGATGCGCAGATCGTGCTGAGCTTCTCCCCGAACGCCGAGAGCAACGTCGCCTACACCGGGCGTTGCAACGGCGGCACGAGCTTCGACAAGGGCTCGGATGGCAAGGTGACGGTGACGGGACTGTCCAACGGAACGTCCTATACCTGCACGGTCACGGCCACCAACTCGTCCACCGTGTCAGTCACCTCGGCCGCAAGCACCGGCGTGACCCCGCTGGCCCCAGTGATGCAGCTGACACCGACCGCCGGCAACAGCCAGGTGTCGCTGAGCTTCACAGAGCCATCGGTCAACCCGAGCGGCACGCTGTACACGGCGAGTTGCGCAACCGTCGATACCGGCACCACGGTCGGCACGGGCAGCAGTGGCCACACCCCCTTGAAGGTCACCGGTCTTGCCAACGGAAGCACCTATCTGTGCGGGATCACGTCCACACTGGCGGGCAAGGGAACAAC
>NZ_JBFULV010000252.1:0-964 GCF_054049715.1 Rhizobacter sp. P5_C2
GGTGCGCGCCGCGCTGGCCGCCGGCGGGCGCGACAACGCGACCGCGCTGGTGCTGCGCGTGCGCGGGCTCGACGAAGGCCAGTTGAACGACGCGCTGCGCCGCGGCCGCGACCTGCCGGTGCCGCCGAGATTGAAGGTCGGCGATCGGCTCGACGGCTTCACGATCACCGCGCGCGTGGCCGACAACGGCGTGCACTGCCTGTACCAGGCCCGCAGTGACGAACCCGGCGAGCCGCTGGTTGCGCTGAAGACGCTGCACTTGTCGCGCGCCAACGACCCGCAGGAGCGCGCGATGCTGGCGCACGAGGCCTGGCTCGCGTCGCGCGTCGGGGCTGCCGATGGCTTCGTGCGATTGCGCGAGCTGCGCGAGCCGACCGCCTTCTACGTCGCCTACGACTGGCATGCCGGCCGCACGCTGGAGCAGTTGCTGGCGGCGGGCGAGGGCGGCAGCGTCAGCGATGCGGTCGATGCGGCGGTCGCGATCACCGGTGCGCTGGCGCGCCTGCACCGGCTGGGCGTCGTGCACCGCGACGTGAAGCCCGCCAACCTGCACCGCGGCGACGACGGCCAGTGGCGTTTGCTCGACCTTGGCGTGGCCGTCTCGGGCCGTGAGCCGCGTGTGCTGCGCAGCCTGCATGCCGGCACCCCCAGCTACATGAACCCGGAGCAGTGGGCGAGCGACGACAACGCCGCCGGCGAGGCGGCCACTGCGCGCAGCGACCTGTTCGCGCTCGGCGTCACGCTGTACCAGTGGCTGACCGGCCGGCTGCCGTACGGCGAAGTGCAGCCCTACCAGCGCGGGCGCTTCCGCAGCGACCCGAAGCCGCCGTCGCGGCTGCGCCCGGAGGTGCCGATCTGGCTCGATCACGTCGTGCTGAAGGCGGTCGCGCTCGACGCGCGGCAGCGCTTCGAGACCGCCGAGGAGCTGCTGCTCGCGCTGCAGCGCGGCGCCTCGCGGCAACTC
>NZ_JBFULV010000253.1:0-931 GCF_054049715.1 Rhizobacter sp. P5_C2
GCCCTGTTCCGGGCGGGCTTGTGGCGCGACCGCTACCGGCTGCTGGCGCCGGCCGGTGCGTCGCCCGCATCGCCGCACCGGCTGCTGCTCGGGCCGGACGAAGACGGCCGCTGGTGGGACCTGGGCGAGCACAGCGATGCGCCGGCGGCGCGCCGTGCCGCCGGCAGCCTGCGGCTCTTCCTGCTGCACCTGCAGCAGGAGAGCGAGGGCATGCACGTCGTCGAGCACGTGCTGCTGCGCCCGCTCGCGCCCGGTGGCCGCGCGCATGCGGCGCTGAACCTGAAGGCCGGTTTCCACGCGCTGCGCATCACCGTACTGATGCCCGGCTGGACCACGCGCACACGCCAGCCGGCGTTCCGCCGCTTCGCGCAGGACACGCTGCGCATCAACTGCCCGACCCACCTGTCGCTGCAGTGCCTGTGGCTGGAGCCCGACGCGATGCAGCGCTTCGAGGCCTGCTGGGTCGTGTGGCTGGCGGCGCGCGAGTCGCTGGCGGCGGCGCCCGACGATGCGCACCTCGCCGCCGAAGCCGATGGGGCGGCCTGCCGGGTGATCCCGTTCCTGCGCCAGCCGGGCGACAACAACGACGCAGGAGGCGAGGGCGACGAGCCCTTCATGCAAGGCCATGCCTGACGCGCACCTGATCGAGCACCTGCACGTCGAGGTCGACTTCGACGCCGGCCTGCCCGCGGACGAGGCCGAATCGCGGCTCGCCGCGTTCATGCAGGGCCCGGCGTTGCGCATCGTCGACGAGCTGTTCGACGAGGCCTGTGCGCCCGACGAGGTGTGGCGCATCGACGAACTGGCGATCGACCTGGGCGAGGTCGCAGTCGATGGCCTGGAGGAAACGTGGGCGATCCGCCTGCGCGAGCGCTTGCAGGACCGGTTGGCCGACCTGCGCGGCCCGGGCGGCGTGGCCGCGGCGCGCGGC
>NZ_JBFULV010000254.1:0-896 GCF_054049715.1 Rhizobacter sp. P5_C2
CGCTGCGCGTGCAGATGCGCGTGGAGCTGTCGCGGCTGCACCAGGAACTCAAGACCACGATGATCTACGTGACGCACGACCAGGTGGAGGCGATGACGCTGGCCCACCGCATCGTCGTGCTGAACGCCGGGCGCATCGAACAGGTCGGCACGCCGATGGAGCTCTACCACCGGCCGGTGAATCGCTTCGTCGCCGGCTTCATCGGCTCGCCGAAGATGAACTTCATCGAGGGCAAGCTTGTCGGCGTGAACGCCGGGCTGGTGCGCATCGCGCTGGCCGACGGCTCGAGCGTGACGGTCGATGCGGATGTCTCGTCGCTGGCGCCGGGTGCCAAGGTCACCGTGGGCCTGCGCCCCGAGCACGTCGACGCCAGCACGCAGCCGAGCGCCGACGCGCTGCGCGCCCACGTGCAACTCGCCGAGCACCTGGGCGACATCACCTACCTGCACGTGACGCTGACCGGTGCGACGGAGGCGATGACGATCCGCACCGCGCCGGAGAACCCGCTGAAGACCGGCGACACCGCGTACCTGAGTTTCCCGCCGCAGCGCGGCTTCCTGTTCGACGAGCAGGGGCGTACGCTCTTTTCATCACCACAACAAACCCCACCCGGAGACACGACATGAACACCAAGCGACATCACCTGAAGCTGCTGGCCGGCGCCGCGGTGCTGGCCCTCGCGGGCACCGCCCTGCCGTCGATCGGTCACGCCGCCGAGCCCGGCAAGCTGCTGATCTGGATCAACGGCGACAAGGGCTACAACGGCCTGGCCAAGGTCGGCGAGGAGTTCACCGCCAAGACCGGCGTGCAGGTGGTGGTGGAGCACCCGGAAGATGCCCCGAACAAGTTCCAGCAGGCGGCCGCCGCCGGCAAGGGCCCCGACATCTGGATCTGGC
>NZ_JBFULV010000255.1:0-884 GCF_054049715.1 Rhizobacter sp. P5_C2
GGCCGACACCGCGGCGCGCCTCGGCCGCCACCGCATCGCCGCGTCGGCCGAACTGCACCTGCCGGCCGGCCGCGTGCTGGAGATCCTGAGCCACCCGATGCCCGATGGCGGCTGGGTCGCCGTCTGCCGCGACCTGAGCGCCCGACGCGCGATGGAGGCGCAGTTGCGCCAGGCGCAGCGCATGGAGGTGCTGGGCCAGCTGACCGGTGGCGTCGCGCACGACTTCAACAACTTCCTGAGCGCGATCCTCGGCAACCTGGAGCTGCTGCGCAACCGGCTGGCCGGCGACGCTCCGACCGCCGCGCTGGCCGTCCGCGCGCACAAGGCGGCCGAATCGGCGGCCGGGCTGTCGCGGCGGCTGCTGGTGTTCGCGCGGCGCCAGCCGCTGGAGGTCGAGGCGGTGTGCGTGGACGACATGCTGGCCGAGATGCAGGACCTGGTCGAGTACAGCGTCGGGCCGGCGATCGAGGTGCGGATCGACGAGGGCGGCGACGCGTCGCTGTCGGTGCAGGCCGACCGCGGCCAGCTGGAGAACGCGCTGCTGAACCTGGCGTTGAACAGCGCCGCCGCGATGCCGCACGGCGGCAGGCTGACGCTGTCGATCGCGCACGCCGCGCACAGCGCCTGTGTCGCCCCGGCCGGGGAGGCGGTCGTGGTCCGCGTGCACGACACCGGCCATGGCATGCCGGCCGAGGTGCAGGCGCGCGTGGCCGAACCGTTCTTCACGACGAAGGCGCCCGGCCAGGGCAGCGGGCTGGGACTCGCGATCGTCGACGGCTTCATGCGCCAGTGCGGCGGCAGCCTCGTGCTGCACAGCGCCGAAGGCCGCGGCACGACGGCCGAGCTGTGGCTGCCGGCCTCGCGTGCCGGCGCAGTGGCGGCGG
>NZ_JBFULV010000256.1:0-777 GCF_054049715.1 Rhizobacter sp. P5_C2
GCCTTCCTCGGCACACTCGATGCTGATCCTGCAGCAACTGCAACACTTGACCAACAGCAACGAAGTGCCTTGTCCGCAAACCGGGCAAGACCTTCTCAGATGCCAAGCAGGCGAATCGATTTGCATGGGACGGTCTCGGGAAAAAACTGGCGCGTCGGAGCGGCAACTAGCCTATCCGAAAGCCGTCGTCCGCGAGCGTCCGCTCGTGGCCGACATCAGTCAAGGAAGCGAATCAGCGAACCGGCAGGTACGTCATCTTTGTGCAGGCCCTTGAGCATGAAGACCTCATTCTCCGTGGGCTGAGGTAGGCGCCTGAGGAGCTGCTCCTTAAACGCGTCGGTGTTGATCGCCTCGCCGGAAGGTTTGATCAGTCGCACGGGAAGCGCTCGACCTCCGTCGCGTCCAGTCTGCCTGTCGACGACTACGGCGGCACCTCTGCCCGTGATCTCAAACGTCTCGACGATTGCGAATTCGCTGATCATTGGTACACCGGCCGTTGCGCCGTCATAAAACGTGACCCGAAAGCGGTCGCTGTCGATCGTCAGCTCATGGCCGACTACTGACTTTCTTGCCCCGTCGCTTGCTTGGCGACTGAGCCGTACACAAAAACGCTCTCTTCTGGGCCAACCTGGCAGCGCTTCATAACGCGCTGCATAGGCCAAAGCAATGCGCCGTCGGGCAGCTTGAGCGTGAGGTTGATCTCGGCCTGAGGATCGTCATCGTCACCTTGCCAATTGCCACCGGCCTCACGGCGCAGGACTTCTCCAACATAGCTTC
>NZ_JBFULV010000257.1:0-724 GCF_054049715.1 Rhizobacter sp. P5_C2
TGGCGATCCAGTCAGCCGCATTCTCGGCATCGACCACGATGCGCGGCTTCGGACTGCGATTCAGCGTGCCAGCGCCGAACCCGCTGGCGGCAAGCAGGCTTTTGAAGAGTCGCATGGTTCGGAGCCTCCGCTGGACATTCCTGGATCAGGCACCGCTACTTGGCGCGGAAGCAGTCTATCGTGAGGGTCAGCTCCTGGCCGATTGCGGCGGTCGCAGACCAGGCTGCCTTGGCCCGCCAGCCGCACCATCGGGCCGACATCCTGCGTTCGCTCCTTGGTCGCAGCGCCCAGCGACCGCTATCCTGTGTGGTAGTCCGTTACGCCGGCTTGTCGTTTCTCTCGCCTCTAAAGCCCTTGGTCCGACGCCTCCTAGTGTGGTGCGCTTGAATTGAGTGAACCTATTTAGCGACTCGATCGAGGGCTGCCTTGGCGCGGGTGACCTTGGCGAGGATGTCGGTGGCGCTGGCGGTCCAGATGAAGGGCTTGGGGTCGGCGTTGTGGTGGGCGATGTACAGGTCGATGGCCAACTCCAGCTCGGCGACGCTGGTGAAGCTGTCGCGCTTGATGCGGTTCTCGGAGATGTCGCGGAAGAAGCCCTCGACCATGTTCAGCCAGGAGGCGGTGGTGGGCGTGAAGTGCATGACGAAGCGCGGGTGCCTGGCCAGCCACGCCTGCACCTGCGGGTGGGTGTGGGTGGCGTAGTTGTCCACGATCAGATGCAGCG
>NZ_JBFULV010000258.1:0-718 GCF_054049715.1 Rhizobacter sp. P5_C2
GCCCGCGCCCAGCCGCGGGCGCGGCGCCGCGCCCTCGCTGCGCAGCTCGGCCACCACCTGCTGCACCACCTCGATCGGCATGAACAGGCTGACGCCCGAGCTGCCGTAGGGGCCGACCACGGTGCGCAGGCTCATGCCGACGATCGCGCCGCGGGCGTCGAGCAGCGGGCCGCCGGAATTGCCGGGGTTCAGCGTCAGGTCGCTCTGGATGAACAGCACCTCGCCGTCCTCCGCGAAATGCCGGGCCCGCCCGCCGACGATGCCGGCCACCACCGAGCGGTTCAGGCCATAGGGTTCGCCGACCGCCAGCACCCAGTCGCCGGCACGCAGCGCGGCCGAACGGCCGAACACCGGCGCGCCGTCGGGCGGCGTGTCGATGTCGAGCAGCGCGATGTCCATGTCGCGGTCGATCGCGCGCACCCGCGCGGGGCGCACGCGCTGGTCGGGCAGCTTCACCAGCACCTGGTGCGCACCGGTGACGACGTGCGCCGCCGTGACGACCGCGCCGCTGTCGTCGATGAAGAAGCCGGCACCGATGCGCGCCGGCAGTCCGGCGGTGCTCCACGGCGCGAGTTCGTCGCCACGCGGCAGCGAGGCCTCGTCGGCTTCGGGGTCGGTGTCGGCATCGGCGCCGATCCCATAGACGCCGACGGCGAACGCGCTGCCGCGGCTCACCGCCACCGCGAAGCCCGCGGCCGGCTCGGGGGCCGCCGTCGGC
>NZ_JBFULV010000259.1:0-710 GCF_054049715.1 Rhizobacter sp. P5_C2
GGCCAGGCTCGACGCGGCGCTGCCGGCCGCCTGGTCGCGCGGCAACCCGGTCGACATCATCGGCGACGCGCCGGCGCAGCGCTACGTCGACGCGCTGCAGGCGGTGCTGGCCGAACCGCAGGCCGGCGCGGTGCTGTTCATGCACGCACCGACCGCGATCGTGCCGAGCGCCGACATCGCGCGCTCGCTGCTGCCGCTGGCCCGCGACGCCACCGGCCGGTTGATGGCCTGCTGGCTCGGCGACGGTGCGGTGGCCGAGGCACGCGGCCTGTTCGCCGAGGCCGGCGTGGCCGACTACGCGACACCCGAGGAGGCGGTCAACGCGTTCTCGATGCTGCGCTGCTACCGGCACAACCAGGCCACGCTGCTGGAGACCCCGTCGGCCAGCGCCAATGCGGCGCCCGACCTCGCGGCCGCACGCCGCGTGATCGACGCGGTGCTGGCCGACGGCCGCGAGATGCTGCACGAGCACGAAGCCAAGGCGGTGCTGGCGGCCTACGGCATCCCGGTGGTGGCGACGCTGCGCGTCGACGCGAGCGCCGATGCGGCCGCCGAGGCGGCCGGCCGCATCGGCTACCCGGTGGCGCTGAAGATCGTCTCGCCGGACATCACGCACAAGTCCGACGTCGGCGGCGTCGCGCTCGGCCTGGCCGACGAGGCGGCGCTGCGCGCGGCGGCCGTCCGCATGCTCGACACGGTGCAGCGCGCGC
>NZ_JBFULV010000260.1:0-706 GCF_054049715.1 Rhizobacter sp. P5_C2
GCCGACATCATGCGACTTCCGCCGAGTGGCGCGAAGGTTGGTCGCGCCCGTCCACTGTAGAGTGCGCCGTACGAACTGTATACAGAGTCATCAAATGATCGAACTCGAACAATTGGAAGAGATGTTTTCGAGCATCGCGAGCGGCGCGAAATGGGACATGTCGAAGCCCATGCTGTGGGGATACTTCTTCACTGATGCTTCTGAGGAAAAGCTCACCTCAATCGTTCCCGCCCTCGAACGCGACGGATGCAGGTTCGTCGACTTGTACGTTCCGGACTTGGACGAAGGCGAGCAGCCCTACTACTTCTTGCACGTGGAGAAGGAGGAGGTTCACACGCCCGCGAGCCTGTTTGAGAGGAACGGTCAGTTCTACGCCCTGGCTGAACGCTACGGCCTTGGCAGCTATGACGGAATGGACGTTGGGCCCATCCTCGCACCATAGCGTCCCCGCCCCGTTGGCAAACCCGCAAGCGGACACTGGCGACCGACCGGTTGTGGCCGACTACTGACTTTCTTGCCCCGTCGCTTGCTTGGCGACTGAGCCGTACACAAAAACGCTCTCTTCTGGGCCAACCTGGCAGCGCTTCATAACGCGCTGCATAGGCCAAAGCAATGCGCCGTCGGGCAGCTTGAGCGTGAGGTTGATCTCGGCCTGAGGATCGTCATCGTCACCTTGCCAATTGCCACCGGCCTCACGGCGCAGGAC
>NZ_JBFULV010000261.1:0-688 GCF_054049715.1 Rhizobacter sp. P5_C2
GTCGTGGCAGGGCCAGCCGGGCAACGTGACGTACTGCCAGCCGGGCACCACCGTGCTGGCGCCCGGTGCGTCGTGCCAGACCTTCTTCGGCACCGGTGCCCAGGCGACGCCGGGTTCGTACACCGCTGTCGACCAGATCAGCTACCAGGTGGCGGGCGCTGCGGGCACGACCTACACGGTGCAGCAGAGCTACGGTTTCTCGGTGGCGACCACCACGCCGAATGTGAGCAGCCTGGCGTTCGGCAACGTGGCCGTGAACACGACGAGCGCGGCGCAGAACTTCACGCTGACCAACAACGCGACGAACGGAGGGACGCTCGCGAACCTGTCGATCACGCTGGCGGGCACGAAGCCCGGCGACTACGCGCTGACGCACACTTGCGGCAGCGCCCTCGCGGCGGGAGCAGCCTGCACGGTGACGGTGAGCTTCAAGCCGACGGCCATCGCCAACGGCATCGGTGCGAGCGTGCAGGTGCTGGGCTCGTACCCGCGAATGCAAGCTGGGGTCAATGTCGGCGTCGTCAACGCGAACGGCGTGAACCTGTCGATCCCGGTGGCCGGCAACGGCACCGGCACGGCGGCCACGCTGACCTCGGCCGCGAGCCTCATCGTGCCCGCGACGTGGTACGGCGGTGGAACGCAGACGGTGACCGCCACCTACCGCAACGACGGCAACCTGCCGATGACG
>NZ_JBFULV010000262.1:0-679 GCF_054049715.1 Rhizobacter sp. P5_C2
GCAGCGCTACCACTCGGTGCAGCAACTGCTGCCGGCGATCTACGGCGTCGGCCGGCACGGCGTGCCGCGCTCGGCGCCACCGCAGGCGCGGGCCCGCGCGCAGCAGCTGCAGACCTACCTGCTGATGATGGAGCAGGTGATCGCGCAGGGCCTGGCCCAGGTGCAGCACCTGCGCGAGCTGTTCTCGGTCAACGGCGGCTCGGCGCAGACGCTGTGGTCGCAGATGATCGGGCCCGACAGCGTGCCGGGTGTGGACCGGCTGCTGCTCGCGCCGGCCGCGCAGATCGAGCAGGCGGTGTACCGGCCGTTCGACCGCTCGGCGCGGCGCAAGAGCCGGGCGCTCGATCACCTGCTGGCGCTGCACGGCGAGACGTACGCGCAGAACTCGCTGCGCCAGTTCTGCGGGCATCACTCGCCGCAGGAACTCGACGCGCTGCTGCTGGAGAACAAGGCGGCCTACCTGAGCGACATCGTGCGGCTGACGCGCGACCGCGCCGGCGGCTTCGATCCCGGTCGCTCGGCCTGGGGCGGGACGGACAACTGCAGCGGCTTGCAGCGGCGCGCGTCGCTGCTGCTCGGGCTGCGCCTCGGGCACCCGCGCTCGCTGACGCAGGCGCTGCGGCAGCAGAAACTCGCGCTGGTGCCGCAGCCGCTGCCGCAGCATGCGGCGCTGCAGGTG
>NZ_JBFULV010000263.1:0-673 GCF_054049715.1 Rhizobacter sp. P5_C2
GGCGAGATGCGGGGTCATCGGCGAGACCAGGCGGACGAGCGTACGGATCGCGTTGCTGCGCGACGCGGAGGGCTTGGCCTTCTCGATCGCATTGACCAGTTCGTAGAGCTTGGCGACGGCCTTGTTGAATTGCAGCGCCTCGATGTCGACGGCGACGCCGGCGATCGTCTGCGCCAGCTTGCGATCGAGCGCTACGTCATTGCMCTCGCCCTGCTCGATCCCATCGACCAGGCGCCACAGCCGCTGGACGAAGCGCCACGAGCCCTCGATTCCGGCCTCGGACCAGGCGAGGTCACGTTCGGGCGGCGAATCGGACAGCATGAACCACCGCGTCGCGTCCGCGCCATATTGGTCGACGATCGGCTCGGGATCGATCGTGTTCTTCTTTGATTTGGACATCTTCTCGGTGCGGCCGACCGTGATCGGTTGCCCCGTGGCGATCTCCTTGCCGTCGCGCACGTCATCGGGGCTCAGCCATTTGCCCTCGATCGACTTATAGGTCTCGTGCGTCACCATCCCCTGGGTGAACAACCCGGCGAACGGCTCGGCGATGTCGAGCATGCCGATATGCTTCAATGCGCGCGTCCAGAAGCGGGCATAGAGCAGGTGCAGGATCGCATGCTCGACCCCGCCGATATATTGCCCGACCGGCAGCCATTGCTCGGCCATCGCG
>NZ_JBFULV010000264.1:0-662 GCF_054049715.1 Rhizobacter sp. P5_C2
GGCCTGGCCGGCTGCGCGAGCGCGCCGCCCGAGCCGGCCGCCGATCCGGCGCTGCTGCCGGCGCAGTGGTACGCCCCGCTGCCGCACAACGGCCGCCTCGCCGACCTGACCGGCTGGTGGCAGCAGTTCGACGACCCGGTGCTCTCGCAGCTGATCGACGCTTCGCAGTCCGTCAGCCCGACGCTCGCGACGGCCCGCTCGCGCCTGGCGCAGTCGCAGGCCACGCGCACCGGTGCCGGCGCGGCGCTGCTGCCCACGCTCGACGCCACCGCCAGCGCGACGCGCGGCCGCACCGATTTCGTGACGCCGCTGGCCACCACCACCTCGGCCGGGTTGCAGACGGCGTGGGAGATCGACGTGTTCGGCGCCGGCCGGGCCGGCCGCGATGCGGCGCAGTACCGCCTCGAAGGGGCCGAAGCATCGTGGCACGACGCCCGCGTGTCGGTCGCCGCCGAAACCGCGAACGCCTACCTGGGCCTGCGCGCCTGCGAGGCGCAGCTGGTGCAGACCGAGGCCGATGCGGCCTCGCGCGCCGAGACCGCCCGCCTGACCGGGCTGAGCGCGCAGGCCGGCTTCCAGCCGCCGGCCGACGCGGCGCTGGCGCGCGCCAGTGCCGCCCAGGGCGCGAGCCTGCTGACCGCGCAGCGCGCGCAGTGCGACAT
>NZ_JBFULV010000265.1:0-627 GCF_054049715.1 Rhizobacter sp. P5_C2
GGGGTCGGCGCCGCAGCGGTCGGGGCCGGCCGCCTGGCCGGCGGCATCGGCGGCCCGCCGGCAGGCGTCCACGGCGGCATCGGCGAACTGCAACCGAGCAGCACGGTCACGGCCAGCAGCGACAGGCCGGCAGCGGCGCGCGACAGCGGGGTGGAAGAGGACATGCGGGTCTCCGTGGGACGCAAAAGCGGCGGCGCCGACTATACGACCACACCGCGCGACCACAAGGCCCGCCGACCGGCTCGCGCCGCGCCGCGCACCGCTCACGCCGCCCTCGCGCGTTCCGTCGCATGCGGCTCGCCCGCCCGCCGACGCGGCACGACAGTGCGTCCATCGACACACCACTGCTTCAGGAAACCGCCATGTTCACCGCCATCCTCCACCACACGCCGTCCTGGGTCTGGTTGCTGCTCGCCGGCCTCGTCGCCCTCGGCTGGTCGCAGTCGCGCGACCGCCTGCTGACGCTGCCACGCGCGACGCTGCTGCCGCTGGCGATGGTCGGCCTGTCGCTCTACGGCCTCGGCTCGGCCTTCGGCTGGGCCGCCGAGCCGCTGACCGCCTGGCTGGCCGGCGCGGCCGCCGCGCTGGCCGCGGTGCATGCCGCCGGGGGCTGGCGCGGCATCGAAT
>NZ_JBFULV010000266.1:0-625 GCF_054049715.1 Rhizobacter sp. P5_C2
CGGCAGGGCCGGCAGCGCAAAGGCGCCCTGCCCCGCCTCGGCCGATGCCACGTCGGCCGGCAGCCACGGCCGCGCGAGCGCGTCGACGCGCTGCCACCACGACGCGCCGGGCGCGGCGATGTGCGGCTCGGTGCGGCTGAACACCACCTGCTCGCGGGCTCGGGTCATCGCGACGTACAGGCCGTTGAGCTCCTCGCGCTGCCGCGCCGCCAGCTCGGCCCCCATCGCCGGCGCCAGCGACGGCGGCACGTCCCCCTCGGAGTAGACGAAGGCACAGCGCGCCGGCCGGTCCAGCTCGACCGGCCAGTCGACCAGCACGGTGGCGGTGTCGGTGCCGGACCGTTCGGGCGCGCTGTCCATGATGAAGACGACGCGCGCTTCGAGGCCCTTGGCGCCGTGCACCGTCAGCAGCTGCACCGCGTTGCGCTGGGCCGGCGGCGCCACCTTCAGCGCGCGGCGCTTCAGCGCGCGGACGAAGTTGTAGGGCGTCGCGTAGCGCGCGCCGTCGAGCGTCAGCGCCTGCCCGAGCAGCGCGTCGATCGCGTTCAGCGCCGCGGCGCGCTGCTCGGGCGGCACGGTGGCCGCGACCCGCTCGCGGTAGCCGCTCTCGGCCACGATGCGGTCC
>NZ_JBFULV010000267.1:0-580 GCF_054049715.1 Rhizobacter sp. P5_C2
GGCCAGCGGCGGTCGCCCGCCCGCGCCTGCCCGGCGACGCACGCGAGGCCGCCCGGCGCGATGCCATCGGCCGCCAGCAGCGAGGCCAGCGCCAGCGCCGGCACACCCTGCACGGTGGACGCATGCCACAGCGACAGCGCGCGCAACTGGCCGTCGTCGTCGGTCGGCGTCGACACCATGCCGAGCACCGGCGAGGCCGCCATCAGCGCAGCCGACGGCATCAGCAGCCCCGGCCAGGCCTGCGCGCCGCAACCGCCCGGGCCGGGCTGCGGCGGCAGCCACTCGCCGTCGCCGGGCGGCGACGGCGCCACGCTGACCGCCAGCACGATGCGGCCCGGGTGGCGTGCGAGCGTGGCGGCGAGCGCCGCATCGCCGTCGCGCGGGTCGGCCAGCACCAGGTCGAGCGCGACGCTGCGCGCGCCGATGTCCAGCAGGTACTCGGTGACCAGCGCGAGCAGCGCGCGATCGGGCGGCCAGCCGCCGAACTGCGGGCGCAGCGCCGCGACCGAGGCCTCGTCGATGTCGACCACCAGCACGCCGGGCGCGCCGTCGCGCGCTGCGAGCACGCGCGCCTGCAGGT
>NZ_JBFULV010000268.1:0-560 GCF_054049715.1 Rhizobacter sp. P5_C2
CAGCCCGGCCGCCAGCAGCGCGCCGTCAGCCCGGCCGCCAGCAGCGCGCCGTTGGCCGGCGCGGCATCGGTGCGCGCGCTGTCGCCGGCGCCATGCACCTGGGCCGCGACCTCGCGGAATGACGTTGTCTTTTCGGCCGCCTCGGCGAGCAGCTTGGCGGCGGGCGCGTCGGCGCCCTGGGGTTGCGCCGCGCGGTCGGCGCGAGCGCCGGGCACTTCACCACCGCCGCCCAGCCGGCGTGCACCGCGGCCGCCGCCTTCAGCGCCGGCTTGGCCGCCGAGCGCATCGCCCGATTCGGCCTCACCGGCCTGGGCCTGGCCGCGCGCCAGCTTGCCGCCGGCCTGCGTGCTCGCGGCCGGGAGGTTCAGCCCGCGCGGCATCGGTGCGCGCGCTGTCGCCGGCGCATCGGTGCGCGCGCTGTCGCCGGCGCCATGCACCTGGGCCGCGACCTCGCGGAATGACGTTGTCTTTTCGGCCGCCTCGGCGAGCAGCTTGGCGGCGGGCGCGTCGGCGCCCTGGGGTTGCGCCGCGCGGTCGGCGCGAGCGCCGGGCACTTCACC
>NZ_JBFULV010000269.1:0-553 GCF_054049715.1 Rhizobacter sp. P5_C2
GGCTGGCACCCGTCGCGGTCGCCGCGGCCGCCTCGGCAGCGCCCCCCGCGCCGCCGGTGATCACCTTGCCGTTTGCATTCGGCGGCCGGCTGATCACCGAGGCCGGCACCGCGGTGCTGCTCAACGAAGGCCCGCTGACCCACGTGCTGCCGGTCGGCGCGAGCCAGGGCGATTTCCGGCTCGATGCGGACACCGGCAGCCAGCTCGAATTCGTCCATGTTCCCAGCGGGCAGCGCCTGGTGCTGCCGCTTCAACCCTGAGCCGCCATGCCCGGTCTTCACGTTCGTCTGCTGTCTGCTGTGCTGTCTGCCGCGTTGGCCGCCGGCTGCGCGTCGTCGCCCGAACTCGATCGCGGCCGCGAGCTAGCCCTTACCGGCCGCACCGACGACGCGCTGCAGGTGCTGGAGGAAGGCTTGAAGCGCGCCCCGGACGACCTTCAACTGCGCGCCGCATTGCTGCGCCAGCGCGAGCTCGCACGCGCGCAATGGCTGGCCGCCGCCGAGGCGGCCGCGCAGGCGCGCCGGCCCGACGACGCCCGCGCGCTGTACGAGCG
>NZ_JBFULV010000270.1:0-541 GCF_054049715.1 Rhizobacter sp. P5_C2
GCTTGGTGATGTCGACCAGCACCACGGCCGCATCGCTGCCGGCCGCGGCCGTCACCATGTTGCGGGTGTACTGCTCATGGCCGGGGGCGTCGGCGATGATGAACTTGCGCTGCTTGGTCGCGAAGTAGCGGTAGGCCACGTCGATCGTGATGCCCTGTTCGCGCTCGGCCTCCAGGCCGTCGGTCAGCAGCGACAGGTCGATCGGCGCTCCGGCGGCGCGCTTCTCGAGCGTGTCGAGCTGGTCGGCCAGGATCGCGCGGCTGTCGAACAGCAGCCGGCCGATCAGCGTGCTCTTGCCGTCGTCGACGCTGCCGGCGGTCAGGAAGCGCAGGGCGCGATGATCTTTAACTTGCGGCGTGCTCATCAGAAATAGCCTTCCTTCTTGCGGCGTTCCATCGACGCGTCCGACGTGCGGTCGTCCATGCGGGTCGCGCCGCGTTCGCTGACGGTCACCTTCAGTGTCTCGGCGACGATCTCGGTCGCGTTCGCGGCCGGGCTCTCGACCGGGCAGGTGCAGGTCATGTCACCGACCGTGCGAAAG
>NZ_JBFULV010000271.1:0-527 GCF_054049715.1 Rhizobacter sp. P5_C2
TGCTCAGGTCGAAATCTGGTTCTGAGATAGAGAGTTGTTGACAGCTTGCTGACCTGGCCGCGGCCGGGTCCGACGCAGTACGGGGCCGGCTGGGAAGCCGGCCCTTTTGACAAGAGGACGCGAACGCACCATGGCCGACCTGCAACTGAAGTCGCTGCGCAAGGCGTTCGACGACGTCGTGATCCTGCACGGCATTGACCTCGAGGTTCGCGATGGTGAGTTCCTGGTGTTCGTGGGTCCGTCGGGCTGCGGCAAGTCGACGTTGCTGCGCTGCATTGCCGGCCTCGAAGACATCACGTCGGGCGAGCTCTACATCGGCGGCGAACTGGTCAACGACGTGCCGCCGGCCAAGCGCGGCATCGCGATGGTGTTCCAGAGCTACGCGCTGTACCCGCACATGACGGTGGCCGAGAACATGGCGTTCGGGCTGCGGCTGGCCGGGTTTTCGAAGGACGAGATGCGCACCGCGGTGCAGCGCGCGGCCCAGGTGCTGCAGATCGAGCACCTGCTGGAGCGCAAGCCCAAGG
>NZ_JBFULV010000272.1:0-500 GCF_054049715.1 Rhizobacter sp. P5_C2
CGGCCAGAAGCGGCCAGACGTGAACGGCGGCTTTCGGACAGGGTGCCCCCAAGGCTGCGAGCCTGATCTCTGCGGGGTTCGGCCGCTCACTCAGACCCTGGCGAGGAAGGCCGCCGCATCACCCGCTTCGCACTTCCAGTCTGCGAAAACCCCGACCAGATTGCATTCCACGCAGCGGCAGGCGATGTAGTACCAACGCACGTCATGTGTGCCCTCGTACACGGAGACGCCGGACATCAGCTCGAACACCTCGTTCTCGCACACGCATTCGTGCGTCTCTGGCGCGGCTCCTTCCATGTAGTCCACGCTGTCGCCCATCGGGTGCTCCTGCCCGCAGTCGGTGCAGGTGCGGATTGCGACGCCGGCTTCTTCATCGGTCCGCAGCGCGAAGGCCCGGCACCCGCAATCGCATTTGGACGCAGCAAACCGGACGGCTTCATGGCGATTCGCAACGCTGTAGCTGCGCAGCTCGGCTTGGGTGTCGCCGGACGTCGTCCCGT